>CAYHCR010000226.1:0-6299 GCA_964354895.1 uncultured Myxococcales bacterium
GGTGTCCTGCCAGTAGACGAAGACCGCCGCGCCGAAGGTTTCGCGGCCCGAGTCGGGACGGCCGCCGCACCGCTGCCGCATCCGGTCGGCGATGGCATCCTTGGCCTTGAGTGAAGGCATGCGCGTGTCGCGGATCGTGTCGTTGTGCACCACGGTGTTTACGGTGAAGTAACCGTCAGGCTCCAGGTAGTTCTCCCAGTCGATCTCGTTCTGGCCGCCGTCGCTGCGGACCTCCTCGGACTTGTCGCGCGGCAGCGGCCCCTCGGCCGCCTCGCCCTCGACGCGGTCGATCGAGGGCCCCTCGGTGCGATCGGGCGGCGCCTCGTCGCTCTCGCCGGCCATCGGCTCCTCGAGGAGCGGGTTCTTCTCGATCTCCTCGCGGATGAGATCCTGCAGCTCCATGCGGGAGAGCTGCAGCAGCTTGATCGCCTGCTGCAGCTGCGGCGTCATGACCAGCTGCTGCGACATCCGGAGCGACTGTTTGAGCTCGAGCGACATGATTTCCTCGACAGGCCGCCGGAGCGCGCGTTGCGTGCCGGCGAAGGTAGCTCCGCGGGGTGGGCCGCGGTGCTGCGGTTCGTCGCGCCCCCCGAGGCGCCACGTCACGATCAATCCAGCCGGAAATTCTCCCCGAGGTAGGTGCTGCGCGCCTTCTCGTTCGACGCGATCTCCTGCGGTGTCCCCTCGAGCAGGATGCGACCTGACGCGATGATGTAGGCGCGATCACAGATGCCGAGCGTCTCGCGCACGTTGTGATCGGTGATGAGCACGCCGAGATCCCGGCGCTTGAGATCGGCGATCTGCTTCTGGATCTCCCCGACGTTGATCGGGTCGACGCCCGCGAAGGGCTCGTCGAAGAGGATGAAGGTCGGGCCCGGGATGAGCGAGCGCGCGATCTCGCACCGCCGCCGCTCGCCGCCGGAGAGCTGCTCCCCGAGGCTGTCGCCGACCTTCTCGAGCTTGAACTCCGCGAGCAGGAGCTCGCAGCGCTCGCGCCGCTGCGCCGCCGAGAGAGGCAGCCCCTCGAGGATCGCGAGAAAATTCTGCCGCACCGTGAGCCGACGGAAGATACAGGTGTCCTGCGGCAGATACCCGAGCCCCTTGCGGGCGCGCCGATACATCGGCAGCCGCGTCACCTCTTCACCGTTGACCCGCACCACACCGGCGTCGGGCCGCACGAGGCCGACGACCATGTTGAAGCTGGTCGATTTTCCCGCGCCGTTGGGGCCGAGCAGCCCGACGATCTCCCCGGGCTTCACCCGCAGCGTCACGCCGTCGGCGACGCGGCGGCCGCGGTAGGCCTTCACGAGGCCGTCGGCCTCGAGCGCGCGCTCGCCGCTCATGGCTGCAGCTCCTTGGCCGCGCGGATCGGGAAGGTCGCCTTCGGCTCGAGCACCTCGACGCGATCCTCCGCGAGCAGGAACGTCACGCGCCGGCCGGTGAGCACGCTGCCGCGCTCCTCGACGACCGGCTCGCCCTCGAGCACGAGCGTCGCCTTGCCGCCCTCGAAGCTCGCGCGTCCCGCCCGCGCCCGCCGCTCGCCCTGCACGACCGTCACCGGCCCGCCGCCCGTCACCGCGCGCTCGACCTCGCCGCGCTCGTCGTGCGTCGTCGTCAGCTCGCGCGCGGAGAGCGTCAGATCGCCGCGGGTCGCGATCACGCGTCCCACGAAGTGCGCGCGCCGCCCCGGCGCGTCCCAGGTGACGTGCTCGGCCTTCACGGCGAGCGGCCCCCGGCCGGCGAGCGGGCCCTGCGCCCTGACGTCGCGCGCGGGCAGCAGTGCGTCCGCCTTCGTCAGCTCTGCGGTCTGCGTCGCCACCACGTAGCGGAGCGTCTCGCCCGTCACGCGGCGCGACCCCTCCACGAGCGTGGGCGCGCCGAGCAGCGTCAGCTCGCCCGTCAGGTTGTCGAAGCGGCCGCTGCCCGCCGTCATCGTGCGACCCTGCTCGCTCGCCTCGACCGGCCCCGGGCAGGTGACGATCGTGACGCGGTTCTCGCCATCGTAGGCGGCGTGGATCTGGTCGCAGCGCAGCGTCAGCCCGCCCCGCACCGCCGTCACCCCGCCGCCGAAGATCGCCGAGCGCGCGCGGTGATCGACGACGAGCGTGCCGCTCTGCAGATCGATCGCGGGGGGCGCGCCCTTCGCCGGGAGGTCCGAGGCCGCCGCGAGGGCGAGCGTGAGCAGCAACGCCGTCATCGCGCGCCGCCCGCGTGGACCTTCACGCCGCCGCCGAGCCGCAGCGTCTCGTCCGAGGGGCTCCCCTCGAGCGTGTTCGCCGTGAGGTGGTAGCCGGGGCCGGTCGCGTCGATCGGCCCGTCCGTCACGACCCGATCCGCGAGCCCGTCCCAGCGCGCGCCCGTCGTCTCGAGGCGATCGCCGGCGAGCGTCACCGCGACGACGCCGCCGGTCAGGTGGATGGCTTTCCTGGGCAGCTCGCCGAGGCCCGTGGGCGCCGTCACCGCGATGCCGCCCCGCCCCACGCCGGCGCCGGGCGGGATCCGGGCCGCGAGCGTCGTGGCGTCGAAGGTCCCTGTGTCCCGGCGGTACTCGACGCGGGCCAAGGTCGCGTCGGACCGCGTCCCGTCGGCGCGGTAGTGCGCGACCCGGACATCGGAGAGCACGATCAAGGGAGGAGCGGACTTCGGGGCCTTCTCCGGCCATTCGCACGCGCACAGCCCACCCGCCACGGTGACGACCGCAGCGATCTGCAACTTTCCTCTGTAAATAAAGGACGTTGCCAAGCCTGTGTCCCTCGCGTCGCGCCGGCACCCAACCTGCAAGGTCCGAGGCGGAGCGAGGCTACCAAAACTCGTGCCAAGCGCTCAAGGGTACGCGGGTGGGTCTGGCATGGTCCTTGTAGGTGCGGGCGCCGGTTCTGCTTGACACCGGGCCAGAACGCGCGGCGCGGTGGGTCAGGGCTGGCGCTTCCAGCGCTCGTGGTGCCAGACCCACTCGTGCGGGACCGCGCGGATCTCCCGCTCGATCTCCGCCGTGAACGCGGCCGTGAGCGCGATGGTGTCCGCCTCGGGATCGCCGGTGCGCACCGGCGTGAGGCGACGCGCGCAGATCTCGTGGCCGCCGCTGGCGCGCCGGTGGGTGAAGACCGCGATCGGCACCGCGCCGGTCCGCAGCGCCAGGTCGGCGGCGGCCCGCGGCGTGAAGGCGGGCCGGCCGAAGAACGGCACGAAGACGCCCTGCACCTTCGTGTCCTGATCGATCAGCAGCGCGAGCAGCGCGCCGCTCCGCAAGGCGCGCAGGAGCTTCTTCGCCGCGCCCGGCTCGCCCCGCCAGATCGTGCGACCGGGGCCGCGCAGCCGCTCGACCCACGCCGCCATCGCGGGGGCCGGCGGCTCCTTGCCGACCGCGTAGGCCTCCCAGCCCTCGCGCACGAAGCGGCGGAAGAGCAGCTCCCAGTTGCCGATGTGGCCCGTCACCGCGACGACGCCGCGCCCCTCGGCGAGCGCCTCGCGGAAGAGCTGTTCGGTCGCGGGCGGCAGGTGAACGTAGGAGGCGAGCTGCGGATCGATGCGGTGGACGAGCGCGAGCTCCGCGCCGAGCCGGCCGAGCGAGCGGAACATCCGCGCGACGATCGCGGCGCGCTCGTCGACGGAGCGCTCCGGCAGCGCGAGGGCGAGGTGTGCAAGGGCGCGCGCGCGATCCGTTCGAAAGAGCCGGCCCGCGATCGCGCCGAGCGCGGCGCCAAACGCGAGGCCGAGCCGCAGCGGCAGCAGCCCCACGAGCGCCAGGGTGAACTTCAGCGCGGGCACCCGGACGCGGCGGCGCAGGCGCGGGGACAGGCCGGGCGGCGCGGGGGCGGACACACGCGGCACGGTAGTCGTCCGGCGCGGGGGCGTCGAACGGGGCGCGCGCATCGCTTGGTGCAGGGGGTGCGAGTAGGCTCGCGCGCCCATGGAAGACCTGCCGATCCTCGCGCTCGCCACCGACGCCGTCCTGCTCGACGCGATCCGGAGCGTCTTCGGCGCTTCGGTCGAGATCGTCGGGGACGGAGACGCCGCGCTCCGGCGGCTGCTGGCGGCGCCGCGCGAGCTCGTGCTGTGTGACCTCGAGGCGAAGGGCGCCGATCCGCTGGAGCTCGTGGCGATGGCGCGCGCGGGGGCCTCGAAGGCGGAGGTGATCGCGCTGTGCAGTCATGCAGCCGCCGACAAGGCGCGGGTCGCGATCGAGCGGGGCGCCTTCGCGATCGTGCGGCGGCCGCTGCTGGTGCCCGACGAGCTGGCGCTGGTGGTGAAGCGCGCGCGGGAGAAGCAGCAGGCGGCGCGCGACACGGCAAAGCTGTCCGACGAGCTGAAGAAGAAGGACAAGGAGCTCGAGGACGGGGTGCGGCGCGTCGAGCTCGCGTACGTCTCCGCGCAGAAGGCGTTCCGGCTCGGGAGCGAGCTCGTCGGCCGCGCGGAGGCGAGCGAGATCGTCGAGGCCGCGACGATCGGGGCGGGCCAGGTCGCGGAGACGGGGCGCGCGCTCTATCTGGAGATCAGCGAGGACGGGACGCAGCTCTCGACCGCCGCGTGGAGCAACGTGCCGCGGCCGCCGGCCTCGGTGGCGCTGAACGAAGGAGAGGCGGACGAGCTCGCGCGCGACGTCCGACGGGGTCGGCTCCACCCGCGGCTCGAGCCGGGGCGGCTGGCGCTGGGCACCGGCGCGATCTTCGGCGCGCCCGTGCTCGTGGAGTGGAAGCTCGTCGGCGTGATGATGGCGCTGCTGCCCGAGGGCGAGGACGCGCAGAACCGCGCGACGACGGGGCTGCGACAGGTCGCGCTCGCGGCGCAGCAGGCGATCACCGTCTCCCGCGCGATCCGGCGGGAGCGCGAGGTGGCGCTCGTCGACGCGGTGAGCGGGCTCTACAACCGCCGCTACGTCGAGCAGTTCCTCCGGCGCGAGGTGGCCCGCGCGCAGCGGATGTCGCTGCCGCTCTCGGCGATCCTGCTCCACCTCGAGGTGCCTGCGGCCGAGGCGGACGACGTCCTCAAGCAGATCGCGCCCCTCATCGACGCGGGCTCCTCCGACGAGCAGCTGCGCTTCCGCGGCTCAGACATCGCGGCGCGGATCGGCGGCGAAGACGTGCTGGTGCTGATGCCGGAGACGGCCCGCGAGGGCGCGCTGGAGAAGGCGCGGCGCGCGGTGGCGGCGATGGCGACGCGCAAGCTCGACCGCTTCCCGTCGGGCGTGAGCGCGCGGGCGGGCGTCGCGGAGTTTCCGCGGGACGCGGCGAACCCCGACGAGCTGCTCGCGGCGGCGCGCACGGCGCTCTCGGCGGCGGCGCCGGGCACGGTCTCGACGACGGCGTGGGAGGGCGGCGTCGCGGCGCCGACGGGGGCGGCGGCGCGGCGGGGCTGAACGGCGCAGAGCGGTACGAGGTCAGGCGCGCGAGGCGTCTGCGGGTCGCTCAGCCCTGCTCGAGCCGCTCCGCCACGAGCCGCAGCACTTGCCGATCAAAGCCCATCCCGGCGTGGGTCGCGTCGACCTCGAAGTGCTCGACGTCGTTGTGCGGGTTCGGATCGAGGCACGCCCGCCAGGCGACGACGGCGTCGCGCTTGCTGTAGAGCACCGAGACGGGCACGGGCAGCCGCTCCATCAGCTTGCGGGCCACCTCCTGCTCCACGTGCGACAGATTCAGGCCGCGCGCGTGGCGATACCAGCCGGCGGCGACGGTGTACTTCGGCCCGCCGGTCAGCGGCGTCCCGAGCGTGACGAGGCTCGCGACCTTGCTCGGGTCGAGGCGGATCGCCTCGCGCGCGAGCAGGCCGCCGAGGCTCCAGCCGACGAGGTGGACGCGCTCGCCGACCCGCTCGAAGAGCTCGGCCAATCGGCGGCGCACGAGCGGGACGAGCTTGTGCATATCTCCCCCGTTGAGCCCGAGTCCCCACCCGAAGACGCGGTGGCCGCGGCGACGCAGGAAGTGACGCATCGCGGCCGTGGACCCATCGCCGGTCAGCATGCCCGGCAGCACGAGCACGCTCTGCGGCGTGACCGCGGGCGCGCGCTTGTCCCCGAGGCTGCGCGCGAACGACGCGACGCCCCTCACCAGGCCGGCGAGCTCGCGGGGCACGTTCACGGGGGGAGCGGCGAGGACCATTGCGGCCAGTGGAGCGGGCGGCCGTCACGGGGCCGTCACGAACGGCGGTTCGCGCCCCGCGTGCTCGGGTGCGCACCCGGGAGGCGCGGGGGGCGCGGGGGCGCGGGAGGTGCGGGAGGCGCGGGAGGCGCGGGGACCCCGCGGTGGGACCGCGCCCGACTCCGGCCGGGGGCCCCGCCCGCCGCCGCAGTCCCCCGCTTGCTC
>CAYHCR010000227.1:0-6284 GCA_964354895.1 uncultured Myxococcales bacterium
TCCGGACCCTGAACTCGCCGTTCGGCCGCCCCGTCGCCCGCGCCATCAACCAGTTGCGCGCCCGCAGGACCACGGTCTCCTCGAGGTGTGCGTCGCCTGCCCCGAGGTGACCGCGCGCCGGGATCCGGTCGCCGTTGAGCCACGCGCGGCCGTCGGTCACACGCACCCCGCCACCCGGACCGTTGTCGAGACAGACGAGCGCACGCTTCCCTGCCGCCGCCGCAAAGCTCTGCGTCACAGTGACCGGGCGCGCGCCGCGCCGGCGGACGATGCGATCGACGAGCGGCACGAGACCCGCGCCGTCGGCGGTCGCACAGTCGACCACGGGTCCAGCGGGAGGAGGAGGAGGAGGAGGAGGAGGAGGCTCCGTCGCCGTGAAGGCGAAGCCCCAGACGTCGAAGTCACCGGCGGCCGAGAGCGCCTGGAAGACGAGCATCGAGCCGGAGAGATCGTGCAGTTGCAGTTGGCTGACGCCCGCGGACGGGACCGGGAACGGCGCTGCGAGCGGATCTTCGAGCGAGGGGACGTGCGCGAGCGCAATGCCACCGGCCTCTTCGAACGCGACGAAATCACCCGCGATGCGCGGCCAGCCCTGGTCTCCCGGCCGACGAAGCGTCCGAACGACGCCGGTCGTGAGGTCGTGAACTCGAAGATCAAACTGGGCCGGGTCGAGCGCGTCCGGGACCAGGTACGCGACCCGAGCGCCATCGAGATCCGGCTCGCCCGTCGACGCGAGCCCGGCTTCGCGGAAGACGACCACCGGTACGACCCCGGTGAGATCCGCGACCTCGACGCTGAACGAGAGGCCGTCGGAGACGACGTATGCGACGAGCGCGCCGGAGATCGCAGGCGAGAGGGCCTCGTGGGTGGCATCACCCGCGACGAAGCGGTCGGTGCCCGCGCTGAGGTCTGCGACACGGATCGTCCCGAGTGAGCTCTGCGGATCCAGGGCAACGTACGCGACCCGATCGCCGGAGACCGCCGGGTCCATCTCGGCGACCCCCGTCGCCGCGACCGCCCGCCGCTGGCCCGTCGTGAAGTCGTACGCCACGACGTCGGCGCCACCGCCCACGAGGCCCGCTGCGCGAGTCCAGACCGCCCAGCGAACGCCGATGTCGGACAGGTAGTCGGCGGCGCGCGGGCCACCGTCTTCGGAGATCGACTGGTTGAGCCCGCCGCCGAGTTCGAGCGCCCAGACGTCGAGATCCGGGTTGCGCGCGTCGGTCCAGACGACGCGACTGCCGAAGATCGCGGGAGAGGTCTGATTTGCTGGATCGGAGACCAGCCTCGTCGAACTGCCGGCGAGGACTGGCGCAGCCAGGGTCACCCCTGGGAGCGCGACAACGACGAGCATCGCGGCCAACGTCCGCACGATTCCTCCGCTCGGCAACCATCGCCCGCCCCGAGGGGCGCGACGGCTTTGCGAACCCGAAGTCTCCTCCGGGGTAGCCCTGATCGAACGACCGTCGTGATTGTACGCGGGTCACGCGCGTACGGTCAAGGTGGGGTCCGGCGCGGCTCATCCCAGAGCCCCTTCGTCTCGACCGCGGCGGCTGCGCCACGGGTGTGCAAGCGGACGATGGGCCCCGGGTCTTCCGCCGCGAGCCCGGAGGGATCATCGGCCGTGACCGCCACGCGGTTCTCACCCTCGCGGAGGAGCACGATGGTCGCGAAGCGCCCGTCCGCCTCTTCCCGGACGGTGCGGCTGCTTGTTGCGACGATCGCGTCGCTCTACGTAGCGCCGCGGACGCCGAACTCGCGGCGGCGGGTGGTCGCGTCGCGCGGCCACTCGACCTTGAGCAGGAGCGAGGCGGGGATCGCCCGCGGCAGCTCGGGCGCCTCGCCCGGGCGGATGAGCGTGCGCTCGCCCGCCTTGACGAGCACCGCGCCGCGGGCCGTCGTGACGCGGACCTCGCCCTTCGTCGCAGCAGCAGCGACGGTGCCCGCGCCGTTCGAGGACAAGGCGAAGCTCGAGGCGGCCTCTCCGCCTGCCTCGGCGACGACATCGCTGCCAGCGACGGCGAGGGCGAGGCGCGCGCCCGGCTCCGTCTCTGCGCGTGCGAGGCCCTCCTGCAGCAGGAATCGATCGACGCCGCGGGTGAGCTCCGTGACGGAGAAGCGGGCGCCTGCCTGCAGCTGGATCCGATATCGACCGGGCAGCTCGAGCGTCGCCTCCCCACCTTCGCCGACCGAGATCTCATCGGCCGCGTCGAGCCAGCCGCCGTCCCCGATCGAGACGGCGGGCGCACCGCCGCGACGGACCTCCACGACACCGGCGAGCCTCGTGAGCGCCAGCCGCGGCGCCGCCTCCGCGGCAGCGAGTGCTACACCTGCATCCTCGACGGGAGCAGGGACGAGCGCCGGGCCCAACGCGACCGGCGCCGGGCGCAGGGCGACGAAGAGCCCGGCCACGATCGGTACGAGCGCGATCGTGCCAAGGGCGAGCAGGAAACGGACGCGGGACGACTCCACGACGGCATGCTCGCACCCGCGCCCGCGATTGCCAGGTCCTGCGCGCCCCGCGTCCAACCCGCCGGTCAGGCCTCGAGCAGCCGGAGCGTCGCGACAACGCCGCCGCCATCCCTCGCAGCGATCGTGATCGTGCCGCCCGCGACCTCCGCGAGCCGTCGCGCGATGGGCAGCCCGAGCCCGACGCTCTGCCAGCTGCGCTTCCTCGTGAAGAACGGCTCGAAGAGGCGGGGAAGATCCTCGGGCGCGATCCCGGCCCCGCGGTCGGCGACCTCGATGATCACGGCGCCGCCTTCGCGGCTCGCGCGCAGCTCGATCGGAGGGCCGCCGGCTGCCGTCGCGGTCCGCGCGTTCGCGACGAGCTCGACGAGCACGTCCCGCAGCGCGAGCGGATCGACCGTCACGGTCATCCCGTCGGGCAGCTCTGCCAGGTGCAGCGCGACGCCGTCCGTCGTCACCGCGAGCGGCCCGAGCACCGCACGCAGCTCGACCGTAGCCGGCGCGCTGCGGAGCCCCGCCTCCGAGAGCCGCAGCATGCCGCGCGTGATCGCGGTGCAACGGCGGGAGAGCTGCTCCACCTCCTGCAGCGCCCGGCGCGCGCCCTCGGTGAGCCCGCCGCGCGCGAGCAGCAGCTGCGTGTTCCCGAGGATCCCCGCCAGCGGATTGTTCAGCTCGTGCGCGACGCCCGCGCCAAGCTGGCCGACCGCCGCGAGGCGACTGGCCTCCGCGAGCCGCTGCTCGGTCACGCGCAGCTCCGCCGTACGCCGCTCCACCTCGGCCTGGAGCTCGGCGTTCCAACCCTGCAGGCGCGCCCGCGCCGCAGCGAGCTCGGCGCCGACGCGGTTCATCGTGCGCGCGAGGGCGGCGAGCTCGTCCTCCCCCTCCTCCGGCAGTCGGTGCGCGAGCTCACCGCGCCCGACGGCGGTCGCGCCCGCCTCGACCTGCCCGATCCGCCGCTGGATGGAGCGCGAGACCAGGGCCGTCCCGACCACGAGGAGCAGCAGCGAGAGCCCGACGACCCCGAGGATCGTGCGCCGCATGCGCGCGATCGGCGCGAGCGCCTCTGCCGCAGGGGTCTCGACTTCGACGCGCCACTGGAGCCCCGGCAGCTCGACCTCGGCGGCGCCGACGAGCACCGCCTCGGTGCCGGGGGCCGGCCCCGCCCGCAGCGCTCCGTCCGCGTCCACGAGCCGCGCGCCGGCGGGCACGAACGGCGCGACCGGCAGCTCCAGCGCGAGGGTCCAGCGCTCGCCCGCCTCGCCGACGAGATCGGCTGCGAGCGCGACAGCGCCGCCGGACGGGAGCTCCAACAACCGCACGGCGCCCGCCTCCGGACCCGGGCGGACGGAGCCGAGCAGCGCGGCCGCCGCCCGCTCGTCGGGCTGCGACCGGGCGCGCGCGCGGCCGTCCTCGCCGATCAGCGCCGCGGCCCTCGCGCCCGCCACGGTGACCGCCGCGAGCCGGAGCGCGCCCTCGCGCTCCGCTGGTCCGAGCGCCGCGACCGGCAGCCCCGCCGCGGTGCGCCCGAGCACCTGCGCAGCTTCCGTCAGCCGCCCCTGGAGCGTCGCCGCGGCCGCCTCTGCCGCCAGCGCCTGCCGCGCGTGCACGGCCTCGACGAGCGCCTGCTCCGAGCTGCGCAGCAGCGCGACGCCGAGGATCGAGGGCGGCAGCACCGCCATCGCCAGCAGCGCCAGCGCCAGCTTCTGCCAGAGCCTCATGCCCCCGGCGCCGCCCCGCGGAGGTGCACGCTGCCGACGATCGCCTTCGCGCGGGCCTTCAGGTCCGCCGCGGCCTTCGCGAGATCCGACGGCGTCCTCCAGAGGCCGACGCCGCTCTCCACGGAGGCCACCGAGATCCCCATGAGCGGAAAGCGACGCCGCTCGCCGTAGCGGTCCACGCCGTCGATGTAGCCGCGCTCCCGGTCGCCCTTGTCGTAGTAGAGCGGGATGAGTCGATCGAACGCCTCGACGATCCGGTCGCAGAGGTCATTCGCGCGGCCGGGCGCCGCGACGATCACGAAGTCGTCGCCCGCGATGTGACCGAGGAAATCGCCCGCGGTGCCGTGGGCCGCGACCATCTGCCGGAGCAGGTCGCCGGTCTGCTGGATCACGCCGTCGGCCTTCGCCCAGCCGTAGTGGTCGTTGTAGGCCTTGAGGTTGTCGAGATCGAGGTAGACGAGGACGAACGGCACGCGCCCGTCCAGGCGTCGCTGCACCTCGCGCTCGATCGAGATCCCGCCCGGCAGGCGCGTCGTCGGCGAGGCGGCGAGCTCCTGCTCCCGCCGTCGAAGGACGGTCTCGACCCGCGCCCCGAGCTCGAGCGCGTCGAAAGGCTTCACGAGGTAGTCGGCCGCGCCGAGCCGCAGCGCGCGCACCTTGTCCGCCGTCGAGCCGCGCGCGGAGATGAAGATCGCCGGGGGCGCCCCATCGACGCGCTCGGCGCCGCTCTCCTCGAGCAACGAGGTGCCCTCGCCGTCCGGGAGCTCCATGTCGAGCAGGAGCAGATCGGGCCGCTGCTCCCGCACGGCGACGCGCGCCTCGGCGAGCGTGGAGGCCTCGATCGTCCGGTAGCCGATCCCGGCGAGGATCTCGGCGGCGATCGCGCGGATGGAAGGATCGTCGTCGACCACGAGGACACACTTGCTGCCGCTGCGGGCCTGACGCCGCGCCGCCACGAGCGACTCGACCGCGGTGAAGAGCCGGCCGGCGTCGACCGGCTTGCCGAGGAACGCCTGCGCGCCGCTGCGGAAGGCCGACTCCCGCTCGTCGGGCGAGGAGAGAAAGAGCAGGGGCGCGCCTCGCGTCTCCGGATCGTGCCGGAGGATCTCCGCGAGCTTCAGACCGTCGATGCCAGGCATGTGCACGTCGATGCAGACCAGATCCGGCCGGCGTCGGCGCGCGACCGCGAGCGCCTCGTCCGCGCCGGCGGCCGTGAAGACCGCGTGGCCGCGGGCGAGCAGCAGCCCCTTGATGACGTCGCGGACCTCCTGCTCGTCATCGACGACGAGCACCGTCGCGGGCTCCGGCGGCCGGGCGGTCGGCTCGCGCGGATCGACCTTGGCCGGCTCGAGGGGCACGACCGCCACGAAGCGGGCGCCGACCGCGGGATCGGCCCAGATCCATCCCCCATGACCATGCACGATCGCGCGGCAGATCGAGAGGCCGAGGCCGGTCCCCCGCACGCCGGGCGCGCGGCCCGTCGCCCCCTGCTCGAAGCGATCGAAGATCCGCTCGAGCTCCTCCTCGGCGATCGGATCGCCGCTGTTCTGCACCGAGAGACCCGCGAAGCCCGGGATGCCGCTGCACCGAAAGACCGCCACGTCGATCCGCCCGCCCTTGGGCGTGAATTTCAGGGAATTCGTCAGCAGATTATTGAACACCTGACCGAGGCGACCCGGATCGGCGAGCACGCGGATCGACTCGGCCGGGGTCTGGAAGGTCAGCGCGACGCTCCGCTCGAGGGCCGCCGCCTGGTACCCGTCGCACGCGCTCCTGCCGAGCTCCTCGAGGCGCACGACCTCGAAGTTCATGCGCAGCTTTCCCTCGTCGTCCTTCGCGAGATCGAGCAGATCGTCGACGATCGCGTTGAGCCGATCGGCGGACTCGCGCGCCATGCCGAGGTACCTGCGCTGCTTGTCGTTGATCGGCCCGGTGAAGTCATTCAGGACGAGATCGAGCGCGCCCGAGATCGCCGTCAGCGGCGTGCGCAGCTCGTGGCTCACGACCGAGACGAACTCCTGCTTGCGACGATCGAGCGCGCGCTCCTCCGTCACGTCGCGCAGAACCACGACCGCGCCCGCCGCGGCCCCGTCCGAC
>CAYHCR010000228.1:0-6283 GCA_964354895.1 uncultured Myxococcales bacterium
GGCAGCCCCGACGGCCCCGGCCGGCGCGAGATCGATCGAGGGCTCCGAGAGCGTCACCTCCGGCAGTCGCGCGTGGTCATCGCGCCCGAGGATCGCCGCGAAGCGCGCGCGATCCACCTTCGCGAGCAGCGGCCGCGGATCCGTCGCGGTCATCGTCAGGCCGCTCGCCGCCACGGTCGCCGCCGAGGCGAGGTAGGCGAACGAGCCCTCGCCCATCCGGTTCTCGAAATTGCGGTTCTGGCTCGAGATCCAGCTCTCGCCTTTGGTCGCCTTCTCCGACGCGATGCCCAGACACATCGAGCAGCCGGGCGGCCCGACGCGGAAGCCCGCGCGCTCGTAGACCGCGAGCAGGCCGCTGCGCCGGAGGTTCTCCTGGATCGCCAGATCACCCGGCACGACGAGGCGCTTCTCCGTCTTCGGCGGCACGATCCCCTGCGCGAGCCCCGCCTCGAGCACGAGCGCGCCGAGCACCAGCTCCTCTTCGCTCGTCGTGCAGGCGCCGATGAAGGCGCCCTGCAGGGCGAGGCCGGCGATCGCGTCGACGTCGACGACGTTGTCCGGCGCGAAGGGCTTCGCCACCTTGGGCGCGAGCGCGCCGAGCTCGATGCGGTGCGTGGAGAGATAGACCGCCCCGGGATCGGCCCGGACGTAGCGCGCCTCGCCCGCGTAGCCGGTCCGCCGCGCGAGCCAGGTCGCGACGATCCCGTCCGCCTCGAAGATCCCGTTGAGTCCGCCGAACTCCGCCGTCATGTTGCAGATCGTGAAGCGCTCGTCGGTCGAGAACCGCCGCGCCGCGCTGCCGCCGTACTCGACGGTGCGCTCCATCGCGACGGTGTTCCGGCCGAGCCGACCGAGCGTCTCGAGGATGACGTCCTTGCCGCCGATGCCGAAGGCGGGCGTCCCCTCGAAGTCGACGCGGATCGCGTCGGGGACCTCGATCCACGACTCGCCGAGCACCATCGCGGCCGTGACGTCCGCGCCGCCGAGCCCGATGGCGAACGCGCCGAGGCCGCCGTGCGAGCTGGTATGGCTGTCGGCGCCGAGCACGAGCTCGCCGGGCTGCAGGAGGTCCCGATAGAACTTCGTGTGGAGGATCGTCTGGTTCGCGTCGTAGAAGTGCTTCACAGCCCGCTCGCGCGCGAAGTCCCGCGACAGTTGCACCAGCCGGTGCGTCCTCGCATCGTTCGCGAGGGTGACGGGGTCGACGGTGTGATCGACGGCGAGGAAGAAGCGCTCGCGATCGTGCAGCTCCGGCCGCCCCAGCAGCGAGTAGGTGCGATCCATGCCGTTCCATGCCAGCTCGGACGCGATCGTCCAGTCGACCCGCACGCGCAGCACGTCGCCTGGCTCGACCCACGGCCGCGAGAGGCCCACCGCGTGGTGGGCGAGGATCTTCTGGGTCAACGTCATCGGGCGTGGCTGCATGCGTGCTCCTCCTGCGACCCGCGGCGCTCAGCGAGCGCCGCGCGCCGGGAATGTAGCCGCCGCTCGCGTTCCTTCAAACCGCAGATCTTTCACCTTGTCCTGGAGTTCATGATGCGCCGCGTCGTCCTGTCGATCCTCGCCGGAGTCCTGCTCGCCACCTCGGCCTCGTGCTATGGCCCGTTCCGCCTGACCAAGAAGATCCACGCGTGGAACGGCACGCTCGGCAACGACATCGTCGAGGAGATCGTCTTCCTCGCCTTCGTGATCATCCCCGTCTATGGCGTCTGCGGCTTCCTCGACGGCGTGGTGCTCAACACCATCGAGTACTGGACCGGCAACGTGCTGATCGGCGCCGCCGACGCGCCCGTTCCCGGCGAAGAGCGCCGCTTCGCGGGCGCGGACGGTTCGGAGAGCGTCGTGACCTACCTCGGCGAAGGGCGCGTGCGGCTCGAGGAGCGCGGCGTCGTGCGCGTGATCGAGCGGACGGACGACGGCTTCCGGCTCCTCGACGCGAACGGCGCAGAGCTGCACCGCGCCGTGAAGACGGACGGCGGACTCGTCGTGACCGACGGCGCGCGCACGCTCGCGACGCTCGACGCCACGGCGCTCGAAGCCGGCGTGGCCGGCGGCACCGACGGCGCGATCGGGCTCGCGCTCGGCGCAGCGGCAGGGGCCCACGCGGCTCCTTGACCCGGCGCGGTGCGCCGACTAGCGATCCGGGCCTCTCGAGAGGGACGCAGACCATGGCGAAGATCGCGGTGATCCCGGGGGACGGCGTCGGCCCGGAGGTGGTGGCCGAGGGCGTGAAGCTGCTCACCGCGCTCGAGCAGGCGCTGTCGCTCGGGCTGCAGCTCACGCACTTCGACTACGGCGCCGACCGCTTCCTCAAGGACGGCACGACGCTGCCGGCCGCGCAGATCGAGGAGTTCCGGCGCGACTACCGCGCGATCCTCTTCGGCGCGGTCGGCGATCCGCGGGTGCCGGACGGCCGACACGCGCGGGAGATCCTGCTCGCGCTGCGCTTCCAGCTCGATCTCTACGTGAACCTGCGGCCGGCAAAGCTGCTCGCGGATCGGCTCACGCCGCTCGCGGGGAGGTCCCGCAACGAGATCGACCTCGTCGTCTTCCGCGAGAACACCGAGGGCGTCTACGTCGACGTGGGCGGCACGTTCAAGAAGGGGACCGCGGACGAGGTCGCGATCGACGAGGACGTGAACACCCGCAAAGGTGTCGAGCGGATCCAGCGCGCCGCGCTCGAGCACGCCCGGCGGCACGGCGTGAAGACCGTCTGGATGAGCGACAAGTCCAACGCCATGCGCCACGGCGGTGGGCTCTGGCAGCGGACGTGGAAGGAGCTCGCGGCGGAGTTCCCGACGCTCGAGCTCAGGCACATGTACGTCGACGCGCTCGCGATGCAGCTCATCCTCACGCCCGAGCGCTTCCGGGTGATCGTCACCAACAACCTCTTCGGCGACATCCTCTCGGACATCGGCGCGGCGCTGACCGGCGGCCTCGGCTTCGCGGCGAGCGCGAACCTGCACCCCGGCAAGATCGGCCTCTTCGAGCCGGTCCACGGCTCCGCGCCGGACATCGCCGGCAAGGGGATCGCGAACCCCATCGCGACCTTCCTGACGATCGGCCTGATGCTCCACGAGCTCGGCCACGACGCCGCCGCCGCAGCCGTCGAGGGCGCGGTCGAGCTCGCCGTGCAGGAGCGCGTGCTCACGAAGGATGGCGGCGGGGATCGCTCCACGAAGGAGGTCGGCGACTTCGTCGTGCAGCGCACGCTCGCCGCGCTGGGGCGCCCCGCGTGACGCGGTCGGACTGGCTCTACGTCGGCGCCTCGTTCGCGATGGTGCTGTTCCTGCTCTGGCGCAACCTGCCCGGCGCGCTGCTGTTCCTCGCGCCGAAGCTCGTCCGCGTGCGGACGGAGGGCACGCCCGCCTCGGTCGAGGGCGCAGGTCACGGCACCGCGATCCGGCAGATGCTGGAGGAGGTCGAAGCGCTCGGCTTCGCGCCGCTCGGGCTCAAGTGGGAGCAGAAGCCGCTCGGCCGGCGCCAGAAGGAGTTCGTCTTCGCGTCGACGCAGGAGCGCGCGTGGGCCGGCGTGATGCCGGTCGGCAACGAGGCGTGGCTCTATTTCTTCACGCCGCTCGCGCTCGGCGGCGCGGTGATCACCGCCGACTTCCGGTGGCCGTCGTCGGATGAGCCCGACTACCTCGCCGGCGGCCTGCCCGCTGCGACGCCGACCGAGGTCCTCGCCGCGCATCGTCGGCGGATCAAGGGCGTGGAGGAGCAGGGGCTCGGGCTCGCGGAGCGCTTCGATCTGGCGGCGCGCGAGCTGGCCGCGCGCGCCTTTTATGCGGGGGGCCCCGGGGCGCGGGAGGCCCGCCGCCGCGAGCTGCCGCACCTGCTCTTCGCGGGGACGGGGCTCGCGTGGCTCGGCCTGCTCGGCTACACCGTGCTTCGCAAGACGCTCGGCGCGGGCTGAGCGAACAGCCGCATCGCTTTCCCCCCGGCCGGTCGAACCGGCCACTGGTTTCCCCCGGCCGGTCGAACCGGCCACTGGTTTCCCCCGGCCGGTCGAACCGGCCACCGCAAGGAGCCGCCGTGACCAACGCCGCTACCGATGTCGTCTTCCTCGCCGCCAAGCGCACGCCGTTCGGCGCGCTGCTCGGCGCCCTCAAGGACTTCACCGCGACCGATCTCGCCGTCCACGCCGCGAAGGCCGCGATCGCGCAGAGCAAGGTCTCCGTAGAGGACTTCGGCCACGTCGTCGTCGGGAACGTCTGCCAGACGAGCGCCGACGCCATCTACCTCTCGCGCCACGTCGGGCTGAAGTCGGGCCTGCCCGTCCGCGTGCCGGCCGTCACCGTGAACCGCCTGTGCGGCTCCGGCTTCGAGGCCCTCACGCAGGCCGCCGCGCTGATCCAGCTGGGCCAGGCCGACGTCGTGCTGGCCGGTGGCACGGAGTCGATGACGCAGGCGCCGCACATCGTGCGCGGCGGCCGTTCGGGCTTCGTCTTCGGCAAGGCACCCGTGCTCGAGGACTCGCTCTGGAGCGCGCTGACGGACACGTACACCGGCCTGCCGATGGCGATGACGGCCGAGAAGCTCGCCGAGCAGTACAAGATCTCGCAGGACGAGGTCGACGACTTCTCGATCCTCTCGCAGAAGCGCTGGGCCGCGGCGCACGAGGCCGGAAGGTTTGCCAGCGAGCTCGCGACGATGGAGCTGCCGGGCCGCAAGGGCACGACGACGCCCTTCGTGAAGGACGAGCACCCGCGCCCCGAGGCGACCCGGGAAGGTCTGGCAAAGCTGCCCAAGGTCTTCAAGAAGGACGGCGTCATCCACGCGGGCGCCGCCAGCGGCATCTGCGACGGCGCCGCCATGCTCGTGATGTCCTCGCGCGCCTACGCGGAGAAGCACGGCCTCACGCCGCTCGCCACGTTCCAGGGCTTCGGCGTCGCCGGCTGCGATCCGTCGATCATGGGCATCGGACCTGCGCCGGCGATCCGCCAGGCGCTCGAGCGCACGAAGACCAAGCTCGGCGATCACCAGCTCTTCGAGGTCAACGAGGCCTTCGCGCCGCAGTACCTCGCGGTCGAGAAGGAGCTCGGGCTGCCGCGGGATCTGACCAACGTGGACGGGGGCGCGATCGCGCTCGGCCACCCGCTCGGCGCCTCGGGCGCGCGCATCGTCGCGCACCTCATCTACGAGCTCGCGCGGCGCGGCGGGACGAGCGCGATCGGCTCGGCCTGCATCGGCGGCGGTCAGGGCCTCGCGGTCGTCGTCGGCAAGGCGTAGCGAAGGAGACGGCACATGGGCGCCACGACGCGGCGGGGCAACCCGCCGGACGCGACGAAGCGAGCGAAGAAGGCGAAGCAGGGTCCGGCGGCGGCGACGCACGACGGCCTCATCTACGACTGGAACACGCTCGAGGCGGTGGCGCCCATCACCGTGAAACCGATCGATCTCTTCGACGAGTCGCTGCGCGACGGCGTGCAGTCGCCGTCGGTCGTCGATCCCGGGATCGAAGACAAGCTGCGCATCGTCGAGCTGATGGCGGCGCTCGGGATCACGAGCGCCGACATCGGCCTGCCGGGCGCAGGTCCCCGCGCGCGCGAGGACGTGACGCGGATCTGCGAACATGTCCGCGATCGCAAGCTCAAGCTCCAGCTCGCCTGCGCCGCGCGCACCGTCGCGGCCGACATCGCGCCGGTCGCGGAGGTCCAGCAGAAGACGGGCGTGCCGCTGACGGTCTACGCCTTCATCGGCAGCTCGCCGATCCGCCAGTTCGCGGAGAGCTGGCCGGTCGAGCACCTCGTGAAGACGAGCAGCGAAGCGATCGCCTTCGCCGTCAAGGAAGGCCTGCAGGTCTGCTTCGTCACCGAGGACACGACGCGCTCGTCCCCCTCGACGCTCGATCGGCTCTTCCGCACGGCGATCGATCACGGCGCCACGCGCCTGTGCCTCTCCGACACCGTCGGGCACGCGACGCCGGACGGCGTGCGACGCCTCATCCAGTGGACCAAGGCGCTCGTGCGCGGCACCGGCGCGGACGTGAAGATCGACTGGCACGGCCACAACGATCGGGGGCTCGGCCTCGTCAACGCGCTCTACGCGATCGAGTTCGGCGCCGACCGCGTGCACGGCACCGCGATGGGCATCGGCGAGCGCGTCGGCAACGCGCCGATCGACCAGCTGCTGGTGAACCTCAAGCTCCTCGGGGTGATCCAGCAGGATCTCTCCCGCCTCGTGGAGTACGTGCGGCTCGTGAGCAAAGCGACCAGCGTCCCTGTCCCGGGCAACTATCCGCTCGTGGGCGACGACGCCCTCCGCACTGCCACCCGCGTAC
>CAYHCR010000229.1:0-6250 GCA_964354895.1 uncultured Myxococcales bacterium
CGCGTCGGAGACATAGACGCCGTGCGGCGCGACGCCGGAGACGTCGACGAAGAACGACGCGCCGAAGAGGGCGCAGAGCAGCACGAAGACCCCGACGCCGAGCACGCGGCCGGGGACCTTCGCGAACGCGTCCAGCAGCAGGATCAGCGCCGCGGCGCCGAGCAGCACGAGATCGAGCGAGAAGAGCTGCAGGATGGCACTCATCGGAGCACCACCTCCGCCACGAGCGGCAGCTTCTGCAGCCACGCGGTGCTCGTCACGTCGATGAAGTCGAGCAGCAGGCGCGGCCAGAAGCCGAAGACCACGAGCGCGCCCGCGAGCACGATCGGCGCGAACCACTCGGTCTTCTGCGCGTCGTGCAGGTGTGCGAACTCGCCGGTCGGGGGCGGACCCCAGAAGATGATCTTGCAGGCGCGCAGGACGTAGACGGCCGTGACGAACGCGCCGAGCACGCCCGGCAGCACCCACCACTTGTGCAGGCCGTCGGCGGCGCCCGCGAACACCAGGAACTCGGCGACGAACCCGGCCGTGCCCGGCAGCCCGAGCGAAGAGAGGCAACCGAGCGTGAAGAGCGCCGCGATCGCCGGCATCCTGTGCGCGAAGCCGCCCATCTGGAGGATCGCGCGGGTGTGGGCGCGCTCGTAGACGAGGCCGACGAGCGAGAAGAAGAGTCCCGTCATGATGCCGTGCGCGAACATCTGATACACGGCGCCGTTCCAGCCGGCCGGCGTCATCGTCGCGGCGCCGAGCATCACGATGCCCATGTGGCTGACGGACGAGTAGGCGATGATGTATTTGAGGTCGGTCTGGCTCGTCGCCGCCATCGCGCCATACAGCACGTTGATGACCGCGACGCCGCCGACGATCGGCGCCCACCAGACGGCCGCGTCGGGCACGAGCACCATGCCGATGCGCATCACGCCGAACGCGCCGAGCTTCATCAGCACGCCGGCGTGGAGCATCGAGACGGCCGTGGGCGCGGAGGCGTGTCCGTCCGGCGACCAGGTGTGAAAGGGGAAGACGCCCGCGAGGGTGCCGAAGCCCAGCCACACGAGCGGGAAGACCCACATCTGCGTCTTCATGGGGAGCTTCGCGGCCTCGAGCACCTGCAGATCGAACGTGCGCGCCCCGGCGCCGTCCCAGAGCAGCAGCATCGCGACGAGGATCGCGGCCGAGCCGACGAGCAGCATCAGCGTGAGCTTCATGGCCGCGTACTCGCGGCCGCCGACCTGGAAGCGCTTCCACGTGAACGCGAACGGGCCCGCGGCGGGGACCGTGTGGCTCGCGCCCCAGATGCCGATGAGCAGATACATCGGGAGCACGGCGATCTCGTAGAGCAGGAAGAAGACGAAGAGATCCTGCGCCACGAACACCCCGAAGACGCCCGAGACGAGCACGAGGAGGAGGAGGAAGAACTCCTTGTCGCGCTTGTTGACCGTCCAGCTCGCGACCACGCCCGTCACGATGATGATCCCGGTCAGCAGGAGCAGCGGCACGCCCCAGCCATCGACGCCGAGCTTGAGGTGGATGCCGAGCGACGGCACGAGCGGGAAGGTCTCGATCATCTGCAGGCCGCCGCGCGCGACGTCGTACTGCAGCGCGACGACGATCGAGGCGGTCGCAGAGACGAGCGCGCCGATGAGCGAGACGACGCGGATCGCGAGCTTCGCGGTGCCGGGGAGCAGCAGCAGGATCGCGGCGGCGATCGCGGGCGCAGCCACGATGAGCGGGAGGAGGTGGCTCATCGACGGGATCCCCAGAGCATGAGCAGCACGACGCCGAGCGCGACGAAGAACGCATAGTCGCGCGTGCGGCCGGTCTGCTCCTTCCGCAGCACGTGGCCGAGCTCGATCGAGGCCCAGCCGAGGCCGTTCATCACCCCGTCGACCACGTAGCGATCGATCCAGCCGATCCCGGCGCCGAGCGTCAGCAATACTTTGCGGTAGCCGAGCTCCCAGAAGCGATCCACGTAGCTCGCCTGATCGAGCCGGCCCAGGAGCCCCGGCGGCGGCGCGACGGAGCCGCGTCCGAACGCGAGCCACGATCCGACGAGGCCCGAGACCCCGGCGGTCGTCGCGACGATCGGCGTCAGCCCGATCAGGTGGACCTCGTAGTGCGCGCCTGCGGCCTGCGCGAGCAGCTTGCCGAGGAACCCCGCGGCGACGGCCGGGACCATCAGCACCACGAGCGGCAGCCAGAGCGGCGCGTCTCCCTCGTGGGCGTGGAGCGCCTTCTCGGAAGGTTTGCCGAAGAACGCAAGGAACAGCACGCGCCCCATGTAGAAGGCGGTCAGGAAGGCCGCGCCCACGAGGAGCGCCCACGGGATCCAGTAGAAGCGCCCCTCGAGCGAGGCGAGCACCAGATCCTTGCTGAAGAAGCCGGCGAAGGGCGGCACGCCGGCGAGCGACAACGAGCCGATGGTGAAGGCCGCCGTGGTGGGCGGCATCTTGACCCTCGGGCCGCCCATCTCGCGGAGATCATTGGTGTGGACCGCGTGGATGACGGGGAGCGCGGCCAGGAACAGCAGCGCCTTGAAGAAGGCATGTGTGCCGAGGTGAAAGTAGCCGGCGAACGTGCCGCCCGCGCCGAGCGCCGCGACCATGTACCCGAGCTGCGAGCAGGTCGAGAACGCCAGGATCTTCTTGAGATCGTGCTGCACGAGCGCGAGGCCGGAGGCGAAGAGCGCGGTGACGACGCCGACCCAGAGCATCACGTCGCGGGTGAGCGGCGCGGCGGCGAAGAGCGGATCGGCGCGCACGACGAGGAAGACGCCGGCGGCGACCATCGTGGCTGCGTGCAGCAGCGCGGAGACCGGCGTCGGGCCCTCCATCGCGTCCGGCAGCCAGATGTGGAGCGGGAACTGCGCGCTCTTCCCGACGACCGCGAAGAACAACAGCGCGGTGACGCCGGTGACGACGAACGGCGCAGGGTGCGCCGTCCAGTCGAAGCTGCCGGTCGACACATAGAGCCAGAGCAGGCCGAACAGGAAGCCCATGTCTCCGAGCTTCGTCATCCAGAAGGCCTTCACGGCGGCGCGCGCGGCCGACGGCTTGTGGAACCAGAACCCGATCAGCAGGTAGCTCGCGAGGCCGACCAGCTCCCAGCCGGCGAAGAGCTGAAGCAGGCTCGGCGCGAGCACCAGCAGGTTCATCGAGAACAGGAAGAGCGCGTGCAGCGCGAAGTAGCGGCCGAAGGAGCGCGGTGTCTCCGCGTGCATGTAGGAGATCGAGAAGATCTGCACGCAGAGCGCGACGACCGTCACGACGATCAGCATCGACGTCGAGGTGCCGTCGAGGTGGAAGCCGACCTCCGCCATCGGCTTGCCGCCGAGCTGCAGCCACGGCACGACGAAGCGGGTCGCGGCCGGGCCCGTGTGCTCGAAGAAGAGCGCGAACGCCGCGCCCATCGAGAGCAGCGAGCCGAAGATCGTGATCAGCGCCGCCGGCGCGCCGCGGTGCCGCAGCCAAGGCAGCACGACGAGGAGCAGCGCGGCGGCCGCCGGCGCGAAGAGCGCGACGATCGACAGCTGGAGGGAAGAGCCGAGCTGCATCGCGGCGCCCATATCGAGCGAGGGGCTCATTCCTTCGCCTCCCGGGCGAGGTCGAGATCGGTGTCGCCGTGGCGGCGGTAAAGGAGCAGCGCGAGCGCGAGGCCGACGGCGACCTCGGCGACCGTGATGGCGATCGAGAAGAGGACGAAGACCTGGCTCGGCGCGCCGCGGAAGCACGCGAAGGCGACGAAGACGATGTTTGCGGCGTTCGCCATCAGCTCGATGGAGAGCAGCGCGGCGATGAGGTTCGGCCGGGAGAGCAGGCCGTAGATCCCGATCGCGAAGAGCGCCGAGGCGAGCAGGAGGGTGGTCGAGAGCGTCATGGGCGGCTCCCGTGGCGCAGGGTCGGACCGGCCTGGCCGACGGCGCGCTCCGGCTCGACGTCCCGGCGTCGGGCGAGCACGACGGCGCCGACGATCGCGGCGAGCAGCAGGACGGAGGCCGCCTCGAACGCGAGCAGGTGCTCACCGAGCAGCGCGATCGCGAGCCCGCGGGTGGAGGCGTCTTCGGTCACGGCGACGACGGCGACGCGCTTCGTCGAGTCGAGGTCGGAGCGGAGGATCGCGCCGACCATCACCCCGAAGAAACCGAGCGCGACGAGCAGCGCGCGGAAGCGGTTCTGGCCCGTGGCGCCGATCGACGAGCCATCATGTCTCCGCGTGACCATCACGCCGAAGATCATCAGCGTGACGATGCCGCCGACGTAGGTGAGCACCTGCACGCCTGCGAGGAACGGCGCCTGCTGCATCCCGTAGAGGATCGCGGTCGAGAGCAGCGCGAGCGCGAGCCAATAGACGGCGCGGACGAGGTTGCCCGAGGAGACGACGCGCAGCGCGCTCCAGAGCAGCACGGCGGCGACGAGGAAGAAGCCCAGATCGAGCGGGGTCATGCCGCACCTTCCGGCGTCTTGGCGATGGGCGGGGAGGTCTGGAGGTTCTTGGTGTCGGCCGGCTTCGCGCCGTCGGCGAGCTTCGGCGGCTTGGGCGGCGTCTGCATCTCCATCAGCTTCGTGCCGTCGCCCCAGGCGCGGTGTTTGCCCTTCTCGTTCGCGTAGAGCCGCTCCATCGTCAGCACGAGCGCCTCGCGCGAGAAGGTCGGCTCCTCCGGCTCGCGCGTCATCACGATCGCGTCCGTCGGGCAGACCTGCACGCAGAGCTCGCAGTAGATGCAAGCGGACTGATCAAGGAGGAAGGCGTCGGCGTAGCCGCGCTTCTTGCCCGTGATCGGGGACTCGCGCTTGCTGCCCTTCACCTCGATGACCTCGGAGGGGCAGATGCGCTCGCAGGCGAGGCAGCCGATGCAGGCCTCGTCGCCGTCGGCCTCGTGCAGGAGCGCGAAGCTGGCGCGGTAGCGCTCGGCGCGGGGCCGGATGACCTTGGGATACTCCACGGTGATCGGCGGCCGGAAGATGTTCCGGAACGCGCCCGCCATGGCCTTGAAGCTGTCGAGGAAGTAGCCCATGTGTCACCCGGCCTTCACGACCCAGAGGGCCGTCGCGGCGACGAGCAGCACGCTGAAGGGGACCAGCCAATTCCAGCAGATGCGCAGGAGCTGGTCCGAGCGGAAGCGCAGCAGCGACCAGCGGATCCAGTAGACGAGCGCATACAGGAAGAAGGTCTTGAGCGCGAGCCAGTGCGGGCCCGGCGCGAACGGCCCGTCCCAGCCGCCCAGGAACAGCGTCGCGCCGACCATCGAGGCGACGAGCGTGTGGACGTACTCGGTCATGTAGAAGAGGCCGAACTTCATCCCGGTGTATTCGGTCGTGATGCCCGCGACGAGCTCGCTCTCCGCCTCCGGAATATCGAAGGGAATGCGGTTGCTCTCCGCCAGCATCGAGAGGAAGAAGAGCACGAACGCCGGCAGCCCGAGGAACGTCGGCCACACGGCGATCCAGTGGTTCGCCGCCTGGTACTTCACGATCGTCGAGACGTTCATCGAGCCAGCCAGGATGACGGGCACGAGCGCCGCCAGCACCAGCGGGACCTCATACGAGACGGACTGCGCGATGGCGCGCATGCCGCCGAGCAGCGCGAACTTGTTGTGGCTCGCCCAGCCGGCCATCACGACCGGGAGCACGTTCACAGCGCCGATCGCCAGCAGGAACAGCACGCCGACGTCGAGCTCCGCGCCGGCGAGCAGCGGCGTCACCGGCACGACCGCCGCGGTCCCGACGGCCGCGACCGCGCCGAGCACGGGCGCGAGGTTATAGAGCGCCCGATCCGCGCGCTCCGGGACGATGTCCTCCTTCTGGAAGAGCTTCACGACGTCCGCGACCGGCTGCAGGAAGCCAAAAGGGCCCACCATCGTGGGGCCGAGCCGCGTCTGCATGCGTCCGGCGAACTTGCGCTCGAACCAGAGCAGCGGGACGAGCGAGCTCATGAAGACGGTGATGATGATCGTCGACCAGAGCAGGCCGACGGCGAGGTTCTCCATCGACGCGAGCCAGAGCGGGAGGCTCATCGGTCCACCTCGCCCATGATCGGGTCGAGCGAGCCGAGCGTCGCGACCGCGTCACTCACCGTCAGGCCCGGCAGGATGTAGGGGAGCGCAGACAGGTGATGCAGGCTCGGCGGCCGGATCTTGAGGCGATAGGGGTTGGCCGTGCCGTCGGAGATCACCCAGGTGCCGAGCTCGCCGCGCGGGGTCTCGATGCCGACGTAGACCTGTCCCGCCGGCACCTTGGTCTGGCCGGGGAGCTTC
>CAYHCR010000230.1:0-6245 GCA_964354895.1 uncultured Myxococcales bacterium
GTGCCGCCCGCGACGAGTCGCGCGCCCGGCAGCGCCGCCATCGCCGCGAAGAGCTCCGGCAGCGTCGCCGGCGTGACCCAGCGCTGGCCGCCGTGCGAGTAGTCCAGCGTCGCCGCCGCCGGCCCCGCGCTCCTCGCCAGCGCCCGGAAGCGATCCTCGCCCGCCCGCCCCGCCGTCTCCTCCACCGCGTCGCGGATCGGCCGGTAGCCCGTGCACCTGCAGAGGTTCCCGCAGAGCTGGTCGTCGCGTTGCCACGCCTCCGTCACGTCGTCGCGATACGCCGCCTCGAACATCGAGAGGATCACGCCCGGCGTACAGAAGCCGCATTGGCTGCCGAGGTGGCGCACCAGCGCCTCCTGGACCGGGTGCGGCGTCGCGCCGTCGGCGAGCCCCTCGACCGTGAAGACGTGTCGCCCCTGCACCATCGGCAGCAGCACGAGGCAGGCGTTGACCGCCCGGAAGTGGCCCGCGTCGTCGAGCACCGCGACGGTGCACGCGCCGCAGTCCCCCTCCTTGCAGCCCTCCTTCGTCCCGGTCAGGCGCGGCTCGCGCCGCAGCCAGTCGAGCAGCGTCGTCGTCGGCGCGATCCCGGTCGCCACGACCAGCCGACCGTTCACGTGGAACCGCAGCTCGCCCACGGCGTCCTCCAAGGAGAGGTCAAAAAGCGCGCTGGTTCTACCACCGCCGCGGCGCCTCCGACGCCCGCCGCCGGCCGGTCGCTTCTGGGTGGAACACGCGGCCCGAGCGGGGTATGAAGCGGGGGACTCCCGTCCAAGCCCCTGCCTGCCGCGCGGCCCCTCCAAGGCCCCGCGGAGCGCAGCGCACCACACCGAAGGGGACCAAGATGAGCGCGACGAAGAAGCACACCACGGTCAGCGAGATGCTCCTCTCTCGCGTCGCCGAGACGCCGGACCGCAAGGCCTTCACCTTCCCGGTCGGCGCCGAGTGGAAGAGCTACACGTGGGCCGAGTACGGCCGGAAGGTCCGCACGCTCGCCTGCGGCCTGCGGGCGCTGGGGCTGCAGCCAGAACAGCGCGTCGCGATCTGCTCCGGCACGCGCGTCGAGTGGGTCATCGCCGATCTCTCGATCCTCTGCGGCGGCGGCGCCACGACGACCATCTACCCGTCGAGCACGCCCGACGACATCGTCTACATCCTCGCGGACTCCGAGTCGGTGGTCTGCTACGCGGAGACCGAAGATCACGTCCAGAAGATCCTCGCGCGCCGCGCAGAGCTGCCCAACCTCAAGAAGATCGTCACGCTCGACGGCAAGGCGCAGGCGGACGGCTTCGTCCTCACGCTCGCCGAGCTCGAGACGCTCGGCGACGCCGAAGACCAGAAGGACAAGGACGCCTACGAGAAGATCGCGCGCGGCGTGAAGGGCACCTCGCTCGCGACGCTGATCTACACGTCGGGCACGACCGGCAAGCCCAAGGGCGTCGAGCTCACCCACGACTCCTGGGTCTTCGAGGGCGAGGCGATCGACGAGATGGGCCTGCTCGTCGCCGACGACGTGCAGTACTTCTGGCTCCCCCTCGCGCACAGCTTCGGCAAGGTGCTGCAGGCCGCGCAGATCAACATCGGCTTCGAGACGGCGATCGACGGCCGCATCGACAAGCTCGTCGAGAACCTCGCCGTCATCCGGCCGGCCTTCGTCGCCGCCGTGCCGCGCATCTTCGAGAAGGTCCAGAACAAGGTCGTCATGGGCGTCCGCGAGGCGGGCGGCATGAAGGAGAAGATCTTCGACTGGGCGTTCGGCGTCGGCCGCGAGGTCAGCAAGCTCAAGCAGGAGGGGCAGGAGCCCGGCAGCATCCTCGCGATGAAGAACTCGATCGCGCACAAGCTCGTCTTCAGCAAGCTCCACGCGCGCTTCGGTGGCCGGCTCAAGTACTTCGTCTCGGGCTCCGCGCCGCTCTCGCGCCAGTCGGCGGAATTCTTCCACGCGGCCGGCCTCCTGATCCTCGAGGGCTACGGCCTCACGGAGTCCTCGGCGGCGTCGTTCGTCAACCGCCCGTCGAAGTGGAAGTTCGGCACCGTCGGCCAGCCGGTGCCGGGCGTGCAGGTGAAGATCGCCGAGAGCGACGGCGAGATCCTCATCCGCGGCCGCGGGATCATGCGCGGCTACAAGGGGCTCGCGGCGGAGACCGCGGAGTCCCTCGACGCCGAGGGCTGGCTGCACACCGGCGACATCGGCGAGCTCGGCGCGGACGGCATGCTCCGCATCACCGACCGCAAGAAGGACCTCATCAAGACGTCGGGCGGCAAGTACGTCGCGCCGCAGGCGATCGAGGGCAAGTTCAAGGCGCTCTGCCCCTACGCGAGCCAGGTGCTCGTGCACGGGAACAACCGGAACTTCTGCAGCGCCCTGCTCGCGCTCGACGTCGAGTCGCTCACGAAGTGGGCGGACGCGCACGGGAAGACCGGCAAGAGCTACGCCGAGCTGACCAAGGATCCCGACGTCGTCGCGATGGTGAAGCCGTACTTCGACCAGCTCAACAAGGAGCTGCCGAGCTACGAGTCGATCAAGAAGTGGGCGCTGCAGCCGGCCGACATGACGCTCGAGACCGGCGAGCTGACGCCGAGCCTCAAGGTGAAGCGCAAGGCGGTCGAGGCGAAGTACAAGTCCGTCCTCGAGGCGTTCTACGAGGGTGCGCTCAAGGACTGACGCGCGATCCACGCGTGAGCCTTGCGCTCGGGCTCCGCCCTTCGGGCTACGCGAGCCGCGACGCTGCACGAGGAGGCCGCCCTGGCGACGGGGCGGCCTTCGTCGTTCAGGTCCGGTATTCGGCGTTGATCTTCACGTAGTCCGCCGAGAAGTCGCAGGTGTAGAGCGTGCGCGAGGCTTGGCCGAGGCCGAGCTTCAGGGGGATGAGCACGTCGTCGCCCTTCAGGTGCGCGCCCGCCGCCTGCTCCTGCGCGGGCGAGGTCGCCGCGCCCTTCGCGAAGACCGTCGCCGGCCCGAGCGCCACGGACATTTTTGCCGGATCGATCTTCGGCCCCGCCGTTCCCGCCGCCGCGACGATACGCCCCCAGTTCGCGTCGGCCGCGTGGATCGCGGTCTTCACGAGCGGCGAGTTCGCGATGCGCCGGGCGATCGCGTCCGCGTCCTTCTCGCTCTTCGCGCCCTCGACCCGCACGGTGATGCGTTTGGTGGCGCCCTCGCCGTCCTTCGCGATGGCCTTCGCGAGCGTGAGGCAGACCTCCGTGAGCGCCTTGACGAAGCGCTTGCCGCCCGGCGTGCCCGCGCGCGCCTCGACGCCCGAGGCGCCGGTCGCCAGCAGGAAGAGCGTGTCGTTCGTCGAGGTGTCGCCGTCGACGGTGACCGCGTTGAAGCTCACGTGCGCCGCCTCGCGCAGCGCCGCGCGCAGGAACGCAGGCTCCACGCGGAGATCGGTCGCCACGAAGCCGAGCATCGTCGCCATGTTCGGCATGATCATGCCCGCGCCCTTCGCGCAGCCGGCGATGACCGAGTGGCCTACCCCGCGGCTCCACGCCGTCTTCGGCACGAGATCCGTCGTCATGATCGCGCGGGCGAATTGCGCCAGGCCGTCCTCGCGCGCGTCGGCGACGAGCGCGGGGATCGCCGCCTCGACCTTCGCGGCGTCGAGCACCTGGCCGATGACGCCGGTCGAGGCGACGAGCATCTGCCCGGGCTTCGCGCCGATCGCGTCGGCGAGCGCCGCCGTGGTCCGCTCGGCGGCCTCCCTCGAGCCCGGCGCGCAGGCGTTCGCGCAGCCGGCGTTCACGAGGATCGCGGCCGCGCGACCCTTCCGCACCCGAGCGCGCGAGAGCAGCACGGGCGCCGCCGCCGCGTGGCACTGCGTGAAGACCGCCGCCGCCGCCGCCGGCTCGGCGCAGAGCACGAGCCCGAGATCGAGCCCGCCGCGCTTGCGGAGACCCGCCTCGACCGAGCCCCAGCGCACGCCGCCCACGACAGGAAGTTCCGCCGCCATCATCCGCTCCTTGCGCAAAAAAGAGCGGAGCGGCGATCCCCGGGATCACGCGCCCCGCCCGTCAACCTGCAAAGCTGCGCTACGCCGCGCCGCCGGCGTCCGACTCGTTCACGCCGTGGCACTTCTTGTACTTCTTCCCGCTGCCGCACGGGCACGGGTCGTTGCGTCCGACCTTCGGCCCCGCGCGCACGACGGGCGTCTGCGGCGCGCTCGCCGGCTCGCCCGCCGAGGGCGCCCCGCCGATCGCCATCGCCTCGGCGGACGCGTGCGCCTCGACGGTGCGCTGTCGCTTGCGCTGCTCCGCGATCTTTCGCTCGAGCTCCTCGGCCGCGTGGCGCGCCGCCGCCTCCGAGCGCGCCCGCGCCTCGTCGTTCGCCCGGCTCTCGTCCACGGCGGGCTTCTGCACCTCGACGCGCAGGATCTGCTGCGCGATCTGGGCCTTCGTCCGGTAGACCATCTGCTGGAACTGGTTGAAGCCCTCCTTCTTGTATTCGGCCTTCGGATCCTTCGAGGCGTAGCCGCGCAGGCCGATGCCCTGCCGCAGGTGATCCATCGTCAGCAGGTGGTCCTTCCACTGCTGATCGATCGACTGGAGCGCGAGCCACTGCTCGAACTTGCGGAGCATCGGCACCGTGTCGCGATCGAGGCCGAGGTCCGCCTCCTTCTCGGCCCACTTCTTCTCGACGAGCCCGAAGAGCTGCTCCTCGACGTCCGCGCGCTTGCTGCCGGCGGCGACGCTGAACTCGAAGCCGAACTGCTCCTTCACGGCGTCCTGGAACGCGCCGATGTCCCACTCACCCTTCGCGGGCATGTAGGTCTCTGCGAGGTTCAGGACGACGTCCTCGAAGATGTCGAGGATCTGCTCCTTCTGATCCTCGAAGGAGACGTTCTTCTCGAGGCGCGTCTTCTTCTTGGTCTTGGGATCTTCGTTGAACTCGACGAGCGGCCGACCTGCGCCCGCGGCGAGCATCTCGCGGCGCATCCGGTAGATCGTCTTGCGCTGCTGGTTCATCACGTTGTCGTACTCGAGCAGGCTCTTGCGCGAGTCGAAGTGGTGTCCCTCGACGCGCCGCTGCGCCGACTCGATCGATCGAGTGAGCCACTTGTGCTCGATCGGCTCGCCCTCCTCCATCCCGAGCGTCTCCATGATCTTCGCGATGCGATCGGAGGCGAAGATGCGCATGAGATCGTCTTCGAGCGAGAGGTAGAAGCGGCTCCCGCCGGGATCGCCCTGGCGACCCGCGCGACCGCGCAGCTGGTTGTCGATGCGGCGGCTCTCGTGCCGCTCGGTGCCGAGGATGAAGAGGCCGCCCGCGGCGCGGACCTCCTCGCGCTCCGCCCGGCTGCGCTCCTCGAACTCCTTCACCTTCGCCGCGAGCACCTTCTCGTAGTCGAGCAGGCGGACCGCGTACTCCTCCTGCGTCTCCGCCGGCGTCGCGATCGCGGGCGCGCCGGTCGTATCAGTGGCCTCCGTCGGCTCGATCGCCTCGACCGCCTCCCGACGCGGCGGCGGCGGCCCGATCTCCTTGCCCGCGAGCGCCTCCGCGTTGCCGCCGAGCAGGATGTCCGTGCCGCGGCCCGCCATGTTCGTGGCGATCGTGACCTGACCCTTGCGGCCGGCCTGCGCGATGATGTTCGCCTCGCGCTCGTGCTGCTTGGCGTTGAGCACGTCGTGCGGGATGCCGCGCTTCTTGAGGATCGACGCGAGCGCCTCGCTCTTGGCGATCGAGACGGTGCCGACGAGCACCGGCTGCCCGGCCTTGTGCAGCTCCTCGATCTCCTGCGCCGCCGCCTCGAACTTCTCCCGCTCGGTCTTGTAGACGACGTCGTCGAGATCCTTGCGGACCATCGGCCGGTTCGTCGGGATGACCATGACGTCGAGGTCGTAGGTCGAGGCGAATTCCTGGGCCTCGGTGTCGGCCGTGCCGGTCATGCCGGAGAGCTTCGTATACATGCGGAAGTAATTCTGAAACGAGATCGTCGCGAGGGTCTGGTTCTCGGCCTCGACCGTCACGCCCTCTTTGGCCTCGATCGCCTGGTGCAGCCCGTCCGACCAGCGCCGGCCCGGCATCAGGCGGCCGGTGTGCTCGTCGACGATGAGGACCTCGCCGTCCTTCACCACGTAGTCGCGGTCGCGCTTGTAGAGCGTGTGTGCGCGCAGCCCCTGCTCGATGTGGTGGAGCGTCTCGAGCTCGCTGGGGTCGTAGAGGTTCTTGAGTGAGAGCTTCTTCTCGAGCTTCTCGATGCCCTCGTCGGTCAACAGCACGGCGCGGGACTTCTCGTCGAGCGTGT
>CAYHCR010000231.1:0-6226 GCA_964354895.1 uncultured Myxococcales bacterium
CCCGAGAGCTCGCGGGCGCGCTCCCGAGGCTCGCCGCACACGCGCAGCTCACCAGCCGGCCGCTCACGCGCGAGTTCGCCGAAGAGGTGCTGCGCGATCAGCTGCCGCGCAAGCAGGCGACGACCTACGACCACGTGATCCGCGTCGTCGCCGAGCACTACGGGCTTCACTCCGACGATCTCAAGGGAGAGAAGCGCACGAAGAACATCGCCCACGCGCGCGCCGTCGCGATGTTCCTGTGCAAGAAGCTCGTGCAGCAGGCCTCCTATCCGTCCGTCGCGAAGGCCTTCACCGACAAGCACCACACGACGGTGCTCGCGGCCGTCGAGAAGATCGCGGAGCGGCGCGCGCAGGACGCCGAGGTCTCGCGCGAGCTCGCCGCGCTCGAGCGCGTCGTCATCGAAGGGCGCTGATCCGCCGCGCGCGGCGGTGAACCGGCGTTCCGTGGCGTGACAACCCGATCGCATCCGTCGGGGCCGTGGCAACCCTGTGGCGATCCCACGGCGGATCCGCTGGACGAACCGCCGGAGAACCTGTCGTTCGAGGGCCTCTCTCCACAGACCTGGCCCGGTTGACCCGTTCCGACCCCAATGCTACACACCCGAACCTCACGGATTCCGCAGCTTTACCTGCCTCACAGACACGAAGATCCGTGAAGAAGACCGGGAGCTTGGCGAGTTTGCCCTCGCTCCCACAGGCACTACGATCTGCTTCTTCGATCTCTCTACCAATAAGAGATCCAGTGAACAGCCGATCGGAGCGACGAGCGGGAGGACTCCATGGAGCTGCAGATCGCGGTCGAAGAGCTCGCTCGGGCGCTGCATCGCGCGCAGGGCATCGTCGACAAGAAGAGCGCGATGCCGATCCTCGCCAACGTCCTGCTCGACGCGCACAAGGGCGGGCTGACGGTGACGGCGTTCGATCTCGAGATCGGCGTCGTCAGCGAGCACAAGGCCGAGGTCCGCGAGGAGGGCCGCGTCGCCGTCTCCGCCAAGCACCTCTACGACATCGTCAAGGCGCTCGGCGAGCCGATCGCCACGCTCAAGACCGCGGCGAATCACTACGTCGAGCTGCGCTGCGGCGCCTCGTTCTTCAAGCTCGTCGGGATGAGTCCGGATGATTATCCCGCGCTGCCCAAGAGCGAAAAGATCAGCTTTGCGGAGATCGATCCGAAGATCCTGCTGGAGATGATCGAGAAGACCGCGTTCGCCGTCTCGACCGACGAGACCCGCTACAACCTCAACGGCGTCTACCTCGAGCCCGTCGAGAGCGGCCTGCGCATGGTCTCCACCGACGGCCATCGGCTCGCGATGGTCGAGCGCCCTCTCGGCGCGGCGTTCCCGCTGAAGAAGGGCGTGATCATCCCGCGCAAGGGCCTCGCCGAGCTGCGCCGGCTGCTCTCCGAGGACAGCGGGACGTGCGAGCTCGGCTTCGCGGACACCAGCGGCGTCTTCCGCAAGCCCGGCCTCACGATGGTCATGCGCCTCATCGACGGGCACTTTCCGGACTACCGCCACGTGCTCCCCAAGGAGTCCGACAAGCACGTGAAGGTCGGCCGGCAGCGGCTGCAGGAGGTGCTCAAGCGCGTCTCCCTGCTCAGCCAGGACCAGAGCTACACGGTCAAGCTCGAGCTGACGGAGGGCAAGCTGCGCATCGCCTCCTCGAACCCGGACCTCGGTGAGGCCCACGAGGAGCTGGCCGTCGATCACGCCAACGGCACGCTCACCGCCGGCTTCAACGCGCGCTACATCCTCGACGTGCTCTCGGTGATCGGCGCAGACGAAGTGCGGCTCGAGCTCAACGACGAGCTCTCCCCCGGCGTGATCAAGGCCGAGGGCGACGCCGGCTACACCGCCGTGATCATGCCCGTGCGGATCTGACCGGGGGGTAGGCGCGTGTGGCCCGGCTCGTGCGTCCCGGAGCGGCTGCGCTGCGCTCCCCGCGGGGAGCCGTGAAGCTGTGCGCCTGAACGCGCTGACTTTGCGGAACTTCCGCAACCTGGAGCCGCTCGAACTCTGCCCCTCTCCGCACGCGACGGTGATCGTGGGCCCCAACGGGCAGGGCAAGACGAACCTGCTCGAGGCGATCTTCCTGCTCACCACGCTGCGGCCGCTGCGTGCGGGCCGGCTCTCGGAGCTCGTGCGCTTCGGAGAGACCACCGCGCTCGTCGCGGGCACCTTCGAATTGAACGGCGCCGACCGCCGGATCGGCGTGACGATCGAAGAGGGCACCCGCACCGCGACGGTCGGGGGAAAGCCCGTGCGCGAGCTCGACGAGTACTTCGGCGGGGTCTCGGTCGTCGCGTTCACGCCGAGCGATCTGGCGATCGTGAAGGGCGGGCCGGAGGCGCGGCGCGCGTTCCTCGATCGCGCCGTCTTCGGGCGGTTCCCGAGCTACCTCGCCGAGCACCGGAGCTACACGCGCGCGCTCAAGGCGCGAAACCGGCTCCTCCAGGAGAATCGGCCCGACGCGCTCGTCGCCGCGTTCGATGGCCCGCTCGCGAAGGCAGGCGCCCGCATGCTCGTGCGCCGGAGGACGGTGGCGCTCGAGCTGCAGCCGCACCTCCAGCGCGCGATCGACGCGGCGACCGAAGGAGAGCTGCAGATCGAGCTGCGGTACGCGCCGGAGGTCCTGCACGACGCGCCGGACGAGGCGACCGTCGAGCAGAAGCTCCTCGAGGCGCTGCAGGCGCGGTTGCCGACCGATCGGGCGCGTGGCTTCACCAGCGTCGGACCTCACGCGGACCGGCTCTCGCTCCAGCTCGACGGTCGCCCGGCGCGCACGTACGCCAGCCAGGGACAGCAGCGCGCCCTCGTGCTGGCGCTGAAGATCGCGGAGCTCGAGAACCTGGAGGCGGCGCTCGGCCGGCCGCCGCTGCTCCTGCTGGACGACGTGTCGAGTGAGCTCGACCGGGACCGCAACACCCGCCTGATGCGCTACCTGCGCGCCCGTCGAGGCCAGCTCCTCCTGACCACGACCGACCCCACGCTCGTCACGGAGGCGCTCGGCTCGGACGCCGGCTTCTGGGACGTCCGCGCCGGCGCGCTCACGCCGCGGCCACAGGGCTGAAACACTCCTGTTTTCGATGGGTTGGAACGGCTTGGAGCGCTTGTCGCGGAGGGCTCGGCGTGCTACCAATCCCCGGTTCCAGAGGAGCCAACCGTGGTCGACACCAACGACGGCAACCCCACCGAACCGAGCCCTCCTGTCGCGCCTGCGGCCGCCCGAGACCCCGACGTCTACGACGCGTCGTCGATCACGGTGCTCGAGGGGCTCGAGGCCGTGCGCAAGCGGCCCGGCATGTACATCGGCCCGCCCGACGACAGCGGCATGCACCACCTCGTCTGGGAGGTCGTGGACAACTCCGTCGACGAGGCGCTCGCCGGTCACTGCAAGCGCATCGACGTCACGATCCACGCCGACGAATCGGTCAGCGTCGCAGATGACGGCCGTGGCATCCCGACCGGCATGCACCCGACGGAGGGCAAGCCCACGCCCGAGGTCGTGCTGACGATCCTCCACGCGGGCGGCAAGTTCGACAACAACTCGTACAAGGTCTCCGGCGGGCTGCACGGCGTCGGCGTCTCGTGCGTGAACGCGCTCTCGTCGCTGCTCGATCTGGAGATCGCGCGCGAGGGCAAGCTCCACCACCAGACCTACTCGCGCGGCGTGCCGACGAGCCCGCTCACGGTCGTCGGTGAGACCACGCGCACCGGCACCAAGATCCGGTTCAAGCCCGACGTCGAGATCTTCGGCGTGCGGCAGTACGACTTCGAGCGCCTGCAGAACCGCCTGCGCGAGCTCGCGTTCCTCAATGCAGGGCTGCAGATCACGCTCACCGACGAGCGGACCGACAAGACGCACAGCTTCCGCTATGACGGCGGCATCGGCGAGTTCGTCTCGCACCTCAACCTCAACAAGAGCGTCCTCTTCGACAAGCCGGTCCACGTCGAGGCGGAGATCGAGGTCGACGGCCGACGCGTCGGCGTCGAGCTGGCGCTGCAGTACAACGACACCTACGACGAGCTCGTCTTTGCCTTTGCGAACAACATCAACAACCGCGACGGCGGCAGCCACCTCATCGGCCTCAAGGGCGCGCTCACCAAGACGATCAACAACTGGGCGGGAAAGAACAACGCCTGGAAGGATCTCAAGGAGCCGCCGAGCGGGGAGGACGCGCGCGAGGGGCTCTGCGCGGTCATCTCGATCAAGCTGCCGAACCCGCAGTTCGACAGCCAGACCAAGCAGAAGCTGATCAACCCGGAGATCAAGGGCATCGTCGAGACGGTCGTCTACGAGCAGCTCTACACGTTCTTCGAGGAGAACCCCAACATCGCCAAGCGCGTCTGCGCGAAGGTCGGCGACGCCGCGCGGGCCCGCATCGCTGCACGAAAGGCGCGCGAGACCGTGCGCCGCAAAGGTGCCCTCGATTCCGCTTCGTTGCCCGGCAAGCTCGCGGACTGCCAGGAGAGAGATCCGGCCAAGAGCGAGCTCTACATCGTGGAGGGTGACTCCGCAGGCGGGTCCGCCAAGCAGGGCCGCGACCGCCGCACGCAGGCGATCCTCCCGCTGCGCGGCAAGGTGCTCAACGTCGAGAAGGCGCGCTTCGACAAGATGCTCGGCAACGCCGAGCTCGCGACGATGATCACCGCGCTCGGCACGGGCATCGGCCGCGAGGACTACCACCCCGAGAAGGCCCGCTATCACTCGATCATCCTGATGACGGACGCCGACGTCGACGGCTCCCACATCCGGACACTTCTGCTGACGTTCTTCTACCGGCAGATGCCGGAGCTGATCGAGAAGGGCTATCTCTACATCGCGCAGCCGCCGCTCTTTAAGCTCCAGAAGGGCAAAAGGGAGACCTACCTCAAGGATCAGAAGGCGCTCGACGAACAGCTCCTCGAGCTCGGCGTCCGCGAGGCCTCCGTGCAGGGGCTCGCAGGTCCCGTGCAGGGCGAGGCGCTCAAGTCGCTCTGCCGGCAGATCCTCGACTACGAGGCGATGCTCGAGCGGGTCGACCGGCGCCGGGACGCCCGTCTCGTCGACGCCATCGCGCGCGGCACTTCGATCGACCAGGCCTGCCTCGCGGATCAGCCGCGCCTCGAGGCGGAGCTCAACCTGCTCGAGCCCTGGCTCGAGCAGCGCGCGCCGGAGATGCTGCCCCTCGTCGTGAAGATCTCGACCGACCTCGAGCACAACTGCAAGAGCGTCGCGGTCCACGCCCGGCAGAGCGGCAACCACCGCGAGACCGTGCTCGACTTCAGCTTCCTCGGCTCCGGAGAATTCGCGGAGCTGCGGCACCACGCGGCGGCCTTCGCGCTGCTCGGGCCCACGCCCTGGACGCTGCTGCTCGGCGACGAAGCCCAGCCGATCGGCTCGCCGCAGGCGCTCGTGGAGGCCATCAAGAAGGAGGCCTCCCGCGGCCAGTCGATCCAGCGCTACAAGGGCCTCGGCGAGATGAACCCCGGCCAGCTCTGGGAGACGACGATGGACCCGGCGCGGCGCACGTTGCTGCAGGTGCGCGTGCAGGACGCCGTCGAGGCCGACCAGATCTTCACGGTGCTGATGGGCGACGCGGTCGAGCCGCGCCGCGCCTTCATCGAGAAGAACGCCCTCGAGGTCACGCGGCTCGACATCTGATCGTCCCCGCCGCGCGCGCGGCAGAACTTGTCGCGCGCGGAGGACGAACTTTCACGCGCGCCGAAACCCACGAAAATGCGGCGCGACTGACGCTCCGCGTCAACCCGGGCGCTTGTCGCCCCCGCCCCCGTGTGGCATCTCCGGCGCACCTCCGAGGAGCGCCACCATGCCCCATGGCTACATCTCCGCGATCGACTTCCACGTCCCTGACCGCGTCGTCACGAACGAAGACCTGACGAAGCTGATGGAGACGACCGACGAGTGGATCCAGCAGCGCACGGGCGTGAAGGAGCGCAGGTGGGCGCCCGACGGCATCGGCGCGACGGACCTCGCGCTCGAGGCGACGAAGAAGGCGCTCGCGAAGGCCGGGAAGAAGCCCGAGGAGATCGACGCGATCGTCTACGCGACGCTCTCGCCGGACCACAACTTCCCCGGTGACGGCTGCTTCCTCGGCGCGAAGCTGGGGATCCCCGGCGTGCCCGCGCTCGACATCCGCAACCAGTGCACGGGCTTCCTCTACGGCCTCTCGGTCGCCGACGCCTGGATCCGCGCGGGGATGTACAAGACCGTCCTGCTCGTCGGC
>CAYHCR010000232.1:0-6223 GCA_964354895.1 uncultured Myxococcales bacterium
GGCTGGTAGACGCCCGTGAGCACGTTGAAGGCCGTCGTCTTGCCGGCGCCGTTGGGGCCGATCAGCCCCTGGAGATCTCCCTCGACGAGCTCGAGGTCGAACTCGCAGAGCGCCTTGAGGCCGCCGAACTGGATGCTGACCTTCTTCGCAGAGAGGAGCGGGGCGCTCATGGTCTCTTCGCCCCCTTCGATCTTCGGAAGATCGTCCAGAGCTCGCGCGTGCCGAAGAGCCCCTGCGGCCGCACGAGCATCAGCACGACGAGCAGGAGCGCGTAGATCACCATGCGGAAGTCGACGCCCGTGAAGTCCTGCAGGGGTCGCAGCGCCTCGGGCAGCACCGTGAGCACGATCGCGGCGACGACCGAGCCGGAGATCGAGCCGAGCCCACCGAGCACGACCATCGCGACGACCTCGATCGACTTCACGAAGGTGAAGTCCTTGGGCGTCAGGATCTGCAGGTAGTGGCCGAGCAGCGAGCCCGCGACGCCGGCGAAGAAGGCGGAGATCGCGAAGGCGCGGACCTTGTAGCCGGTGGTGTCGACGCCCATCGCCTCCGCGGCGATCTCGTCCTCGCGGATGGCGAGCAGCGCGCGGCCGTGGCTCGACTCGAGCAGGCGACGCATCAGCACGAAGGTGACGACGACCCAGCCCCAGACCCAGAAGAGGTTGCTCGACGCGGGCAGCCCGATGAGGCCGGTCGCGCCGCCGGTGATCTCCAGGTTCTCGATGAAGACGCGGATGATCTCGCCGAAGCCCAGGGTCACGATCGCCAGATAATCGCCGCGCAGGCGCAGGGAAGGTATGCCGACGACCAGGCCCGCGAGCCCCGCCGCCGTGCCGCCGAGCAGCGTGCCCGCGAGGAAGAGCAGGCCGTCGCTCCAGCCGTCCGGGAGCCCCGCGATCTGGTAGCGGCTGCCGATGTGTACGGTCAGCATGGCCGAGACATAGCCGCCGACCGCCATGAAGCCGGCATGTCCCAGCGAGAACTGCCCGGTGAAGCCGTTCACGACGTTGAGGGAGACGGCGAGGATGACGTTGATGCCCACCAGCCCGGCGATGTAGGCGAGGTAGCTCTCGTTCTTGGAGGGCGCGACGAGCGTGACGAGGCCCACGGCCGCGACCGCGAGCACGAGCGGCCCGAGCGAGCGGAGGGCCGCCTTCACACCTTCTCCGCGTGGTGGCGGCCGAGCAGGCCTGCGGGGCGGAAGACGAGGATCGCGATGAGCAGCGAGAACACCACCGCGTCGCGGTAGCTGCTCGTCACGTAGCCGGAGACGAACTCCTCGGTCAGCCCGATGAGCAGCCCGCCGAGCATGGCGCCGCGCAGGTTGCCGATCCCGCCGACGACGGCCGCGACGAAGGCTTTGAGGCCCAGCATCAGGCCCATCGTCGGATCGATGCGCGCGTAGTTGATCGCATACAGGATGCCGGCGGACGCGGCGAGCGCCGAGCCCGTCATGAACGTCACGGTGATCACGAAGTCCTGGTGGATCCCCATGAGCGCCGCGACGCGGCCGTCGAAGGAGACCGCGCGCATCGCCGCGCCGAGCTTCGTGTGGAAGACCAGATGGTGCAGGCCCGTCATCAGCACGACGGCCGCGCCGATCGTGACGACCTGGCCGAGCGAGACCGTGAGCGCCGCGTCGCCGAAGAGGTTGCCGCCGGGGACGAGCTGCGGAAACGTCTGCGGGCTCGCGCCGAAGGCCCACGGGAGCTGGCCGACGGCCTGGATGAACATCGAGACGCCGATCGCGGTGATCAGCGAATTGATGCGTGGCTTGTCCCGCAGCGGGCGGTAGGCGAGCCGCTCGATCACGAAGCCGACGAGCGCGCAGGTCGCCATCGCGACGACCATCAGGAACGTGAGCCGCGGCCACGTCGACCACGTCGGCACGAGCTTGTAAGCGTAGAAGCCTGCGAACGCGCCCAGCATGAAGACTTCGGAGTGCGCGAAATTAATGAGCTGCAGGACGCCGTAGACCATCGTGTAGCCCAGCGCGATCAGGGCGTAGACCGACCCGAGCGAGAGCCCGTTCACGAGGTGCTGGACGAGATCCGTCATCGCGGGCCGCTTACGGTGCGATCGTCGTCTGGTACACGGCCTTGCCACCCGCGACCTTGAGCACGACCGCCGGCTTCACCGCGTTGCGGTCCGCGTTGATCGTGATGGAGCCCGTCACGCCCGGGAAGTCCTTCGTCTCCGCGATCGCGGCGCGCAGATCGGGCCCGTCGAGGCTCCTGCTGCGGGCGATCGCGTCGAGCGCCACCTTCGCGGCGTCGTAGCCGAGCGCGCCGAGCGAGTCGGGCGTCTCGTTGTAGGCGGTCTTCCAGGCCGCCAAAAAGTTCTGCACCCGCGGCGAGGGATCTTCCGGAGACATCGCCGTGGAGAAATAGCTGCCGTCGAGCGCGTCGCCGCCGATCTCGAAGAGCTTGCTGGACTCCCAGCCGTCGCCGCCCATCAGCGGGACCTTCAGGCCGAGCTCGCGCGCCTGGCGGGCGATGAGCCCGACGTCCTGGTAGTAGCCGGGCACGAAGATCGCCTCCGGCTCCTTGCTGCGGATCGCGGTGAGCTGCGCCTTGAAGTCGACGTCTCCGGCCGAGTAGCTCTGGTCGACGACGATCACGCCGCCGAGCTTCTGGAAGTGCTCGACAAAGTAATTCGCGAGGCCGACCGAGTAGTCGTTGCGCACGTCCCGCAGCACGGCGACCTTCGTCACCTTGAGCTGCTCGCGCGCGAACTTCGCCATCACGGTGCCCTGGAACGGGTCGATGAAGCAGACCCGGAAGACGTAGTCCTTGCCCTCGGTCACCTTCGGGTTCGTCGAGGAGGGCGAGATCATCGGGATCTTGTTGTTCTGCGCGATCGGCGCCATCGCGAGCGAGCGCGTCGAGGCGACCTCGCCGATCACCAGGTGGACCTTGTCCTGCACGATCAGCTTCGTCGTGGAGGTCGCGGCCTCGGTCGGCTTGCCCTGGTCGTCATACGTGATGAGCCGGAGCTTCTTGCCCTTCACGCCGCCGGCCTCGTTGGCCTCCTTGAGCGCGAGCTTGATGCCCTTGTTGGTCGACTCGCCGAAGGTCGCCTCGGAGCCGGTCAGCGAGCTGACCTCGCCGATGAGGATCTCGGTCACCTCTGCGGCAGGCTTGGTCGGCGGCGGCGTGGGCGGCGCGACAGGTCCCGCGCCGGCGGCCGGCTTGGCCTCGCAGGCGAGGAGCGCGGCGGCGACGATGACGAGCGAGGCTGCCCGGAGACGGAGCGAGCGCAAGAAGACCCCCGATACGACGTGGCCCCGATCGGCCACGGCAGGACGGCGTGACCCCGGAGGGGCCACCCCACGAAGTCAGCAGAGTGAGCGCGGTCTGGTACCACCGCCCCGAAGGCCGTTCAAGCTGCGGAAGGGCGCTTGACCGGCCGGGGAGGTCCGCGCAACCTTCCCGCCCCTATGGCCGCGCCTCTGATCCTCGTGCTCGACGACAACGCCGAGCTGGTCGAGCTCCTCGCGGGAGCGCTCGAGGATCATGGGTATCGCACGGCGCCCTTCCACCGCGGCAAGGCGGCCGTGGCTGAGTTGGAGGGAGGCGAGAAGCCCGCGCTCGCGATCATCGATCTGCTCCTGCCGGACATGACCGGCTACGACGTCAGCAAGGCCTGCGCGAAGCACGGCGTGCCGTTCTTCTTCGTGACCGGCGTCTTCAAGGGCGGCCGGCACTCGCTCGAGGCGGCGCGCAAGTACGAGTGCAAGGGCTACTTCGAGAAGCCCTTCGACGCGGAGAAGCTGCTCGAGGCCGTGCAGCGGCTCGTCCCGCCGCCGCCGCCCTCGGAGCGCAAGCCCAAGGTGCCGGACGTCGATCTCTCGATCGACGTCGATGTCTCCGAGTACACGCCCGCCTCGCCCATGGAGCTGACCGGACGCATCGAGGTCAGCGGCGACAACATCTCCGCCGTGCTCTCGGGCAAGAACCTCGCGCTGCAGTCGCCGACGGCCGCCTCGAGCTTCATGCGGCCGGCCCGCACGCCACCGCCGGGCACGCTGCAGGCGCCGGTCGAGCCGCTGCCGCCGGTCGAGGACGATCCGCGCGTCCGCCGGGGGCATCTGCGGGACAACTTGCCGCAGCTCATCACCGCGTTCTGGCAGGGCCAGCAGACCGGCGAGATCGTCTGCGCGCGCGGGAAGGTCCGCAAGAGCATCGTCTTCGAGAAGGGCAACCCGGTCTTCGCCGCCTCGAACCTCGCGGCCGATCGCTACGGCGCGTTCCTCGTCCGCATCGGCAAGATCAACGAGGCGCAGCTCAAGACCGCGGCGCTGGCGGCCGGGGCGCAGCGGCGCCGCACCGGCGACGTCCTGATCGAGCTCGGGCTGCTCAAGGAGACCGAGCGGATGTATTACGTCGCCCAGCAGGTGAAGGCGATCGTCTACTCCCTCTTCGCGTGGGAGGAGGGCGAGTACCTGCTGCGCTTCACGGACAAGGCGAAGCACGAGCCGATCCGCCTCGGGATACATCCGGCACACCTGATCGCCCGCGGGATCAAGAAGCTCTACAAGGCCGAGCGGCTGCAGCGGATCCTCGGCCTCGAGGAGCGGCTCATGCCGGCGCCCGATCCGCCGTTCCAGCTCGGCGAGCTGGAGCTCGACGGCTGGGAGGCGCAGCTCGTCTCCCGCGTGACCGGCGAGCGAAACGTCGCGGAGCTCATCGCGCTCTCCGGCAAGCCTGCGCCCACGGTGCTCGCGAGCCTCGTGGCGCTGCTCGGCGTCAAGGTGCTCGACCGCCGCCCGGAGTGACGGCGTGAAGGCGCGGCTCCCGGCGACGGTGGTGGCGCTCGGCGTCACGAGCCTGCTCACCGACATCGGCTCGGAGATGGTCTTCCCGCTGCTGCCGGCGCTGCTGCTCTCGCTCGGGGCGGGGCCGGCGTTCCTCGGGCTGATCGAGGGCGTGGCCGACGCGACGGCGAGCGGGCTCAAGCTCGGCTTCGGCGAGATCTCGGACCGCAGCCCGCGCAAGAAGCCCTTCGTGCTCTTCGGCTACGGCGTGGCGGGGCTCGTGCGGCCGCTCGTCGCGCTCGCGACGGCGCCCTGGCACGTGCTCGCGGTGCGGGTGATCGATCGCGTCGGCAAAGGTGTCCGGACCGCGCCGCGCGACGTGCTGATCGCCGGCTCCGTGCCGCCGGAGCAGACGGGGCGCGCCTTCGGGTTTCACCGGGCGATGGATCACGCGGGCGCGGTGATCGGGCCGCTGCTCGCCACGGGGCTGCTCGCGGCGGGGCTCTCGCTGCGGGAGCTCTTCCTCGTGACGCTCGTGCCGGGCGTGCTCGCGGTGCTCGCGGTCGCGACGATCCGCGAGGCGCCGGCGCCGGCGCCCGCCCCAGCAAAGCTTCCAGCGGGGCCGAAGCCGCTCGTGCCGGCGGCGCTCAAGCGCTACCTCGGCGTGCTGCTGATCTTCTCGCTCGGAAATTCCTCGGACGCGTTCCTGCTCGTGCGCGCGGGCGAGCTGGGCATCACGGGAGCAGAACTTCCGCTGCTCTGGGCCGCCTTTCATGTCGTGAAGCTGTGCAGCTCCTGGCTCGGCGGCAACGCGGCGGATCGCGTGGACAAACGACGGCTCGTCGTCGCGGGCTGGGCGATCTACGGCGTCACGTACCTCGCCTTCGGGCTCGCGACGCAGGCGTGGCAGATCTGGGCGCTCTTCCTCGTCTATGGCAGCTACTACGGGCTCACGGAGCCGGCGGAGAAGGCGCTCGTGAAGGAGCTCGCGCCGGCGGAGGCGCGCGGGCGTGCGTACGGGCTCTATCACCTGGTGATCGGCGCCTCGGCGGTGCCGGCCGGACTGCTCACGGGCGGGCTGTGGCAGGCGTTCGGGCCGCTCGTCGCGCTCGGGACCGGCGCGGCGCTCTCCGCGCTCTCGAGCCTGCTGCTGCTGCTGACGCTGCGGCCTGCGCGGGGCGCGCCGGAATCGGAATAGGGTGCCGGCCGCATGCGGCACGTCCTGATCGTCGGCGGAGGGATCGCGGGGCTCGCGACGGCGTGGCACCTCGCCGCACGCGCCGTCGCCGTGACGCTGCTGGAGCGCGAGCCGCTCTTCGCGAGCCACGCCTCGGGGCGCAACGCGGCGATCTTCCGGCAGCTCGAGCACGACGTGGCAGGCGTCCGGCTGGCGCTGCGCTCCGACGCGCTGCTGACGTCGCTCGCGGCGGAGGGGCCGGCGCTGCTCGCGCGCACGGGCGCGCT
>CAYHCR010000233.1:0-6215 GCA_964354895.1 uncultured Myxococcales bacterium
CCGCTCCCGCCCGCGCGCGGAAGGCTCACGCTCTCCTCGGAGCCTGCGGGCGCGCGCGTCGTGCTCGGCGGCAACACGGTCGCCTCGACCCCGGTGACCTCGCTCGAGCTCGCGCCGGACGTCGATCACCTCCTCTCGATCGAGCTCGCCGGGTACGAAGCGACCACGCTCACGGTCCGCCTCGGGCCCGGCGAGGGCCGCACGCTCGCCCTCCCCCTCACGAAGCTCCCGATCGCGGAGCCGCCGCCCGTTCTCCGCCCGGCGCTCGGGCGCCCTGCCCGCCCGCCCGATGCGGCGACGCCCGCGGCCGCGGGGCTGCTGACGGTCGACACCACGCCCTGGAGCAAGGTGACGCTCGACGGCCAGCCCATCGGCTCGACCCCGGTCTTCAAGCGCCCCACGCCGGCGGGACGACACTCGCTCCGCTTCCAGAACGAGAGCGCCGGGATCGACGAGACGCGGGAGCTCGAGGTGAAGCCGGGCGAGCTGACGAAGGTCCGGTTCGACCTCGCCTCGCCCTGATCCGGGCTTTGCTAACCTGTCACGCATGTTCAGACACCGGTTGGCCCTGCTGCTGCTCGTCGCGGCGTGCGACTTCGACGCCTCCGTCCCCGCCGGCGCGCAGATCGGCTGCGTCAGCGACGAGGACTGTCCCGAGGGGATGACGTGCAGGGCTGCGCTCGGCCGCTGCGTCGACGCCGGTGCGGACGACGTGACGGCGCCGGCGCTCGTCGGCACGCCCGTGATCGAGCGCAGCGAGCTCGGCCCCGGGGGCCTGCTGCGCGTCACCTTCGAGGTGAGCGAGGCGCTCGCGTCGCCGCCGCGGGTGGGCCTGCTCGCGGGGACCGGCCGGCTCGAGCTGGCGGAGGACCCGGAGGCCACCGGCGCGCCGCGCAGCTTCTCGTACGTCCGCACGATCGACGGCACGGAGCCGGAGGGCGCGGCGGAGCTTCAGGCAGAGCTGATCGACACCTTCGGCAACCGGGCGGTCGGGCTGCGCCTCGGCGGCGTGCGGCTCGACTTCACCGCGCCGACGCTCGTGCAGGTCTTCGTCCCGGCGGTCGGCCGGCCCGGCGGGGCGGTGGTGGTGCAGGCCGCGCCCGGCGAGGCCGTCGCGGCGGGCGCCATGCTGCTCGCGCGGCTGCCCGGCGCGCCCGAGTGGACGACGCCGGACTCCTCCGCAGGCGCAGGACTGCTCACCTGGCTCGTCGAGCTCCCGCCCGACGCGCCCGACGGCGCGCTCGCCCTCGCGGTCACGGGCCTCGCGGATCCGGCCGGCAACGCTGCCCAGGCAGAGCTGTCCATCGGCAGCCTCCGCGTGGACGGCACGCCGCCGGAGATCGCCGCGCTCACGGCGTCGCGCGACCGACTCTCCGACGTGCCCGGCTTCTCGAGCGCCGAGCTGACGTTCGCGGTGGACGATCCCGCGGCCGAGGTCGAGGTCAGCTTCGACGGGCGGCCGATCGCCTGCGCCGCCGTCGGCGCCTGCCGCTTCGACGTCACGCCCGCGGAGCCCGAGGGGCTGCACGCGGTGGTCGTGGCGGCGCGGGACGAGGCCGGGAACGTCGCGCTCGCGCAGACCTTCCTGACGATCGATCGGACGCCGCCGGGCCTGGCTTCGGCCGGCGCCGCGCTCGTCGCGGGACCGGCGAGCGCGCTCGAGATCGTGTCGAGCCTCGGCCGGGGCGGCTGCGCGACCGTCACCTTCACCAGCTCCGAGCCGCTGCTCGAGCTCCCTGCGCTGCTCCCGCGCGGCGACCCCACGCCCACGATCGAGCTCGCCGGCGATCCGGCGACCGGCGCCTTCTCCGCGCAGGTCTGCTCCGCCCCGCCGGGCGAAGACGGCGCATTGCTGCTCGAGGCGCGCCTCGTCGATCGGGCCGGGAACCAGCAGCTCGCGCTCCTGCCCGGCGTGACGCTCGCGTTCGACGCGGTGGTGCCGCCCTCGCCCGCGGTCGACGGCGAGGCGACGCTCGTGATCCTGCAGCGCTTCCCCTGGGGCGCGGAGGCGACGCAGGGCCGCCCGCTGCTGCAGGTGCTCGGCCTCCCCGGCGCCGTCGAGCCGGACGGCCTCGTGGAGGTGCTCGACCCGCTCGGGATCGAGCTGGGTCGGACCCGCGCGGCCGCAGACGGCTCGTTCCCCGCGATCGCGCTGAGCGGCGGGGACCGGGACGTCGTCCGCGTCGCCACGATCGACGGCGCCGGCAATGCTTCACCGATCGTCGAGGTCCGGGACGGCGAGTGGATCGCGACGCTCGGCGGCAAGATCGCCGGCAGCCCGTACGAGAACCCCCATCGCCTCGAGCTGCGCCGGGAGCACACGCTCGACGTGGACGCCGGCGGGAGCGGCGAGCTCGGCGCGGACGCGGGGCTCGATCGCGAGGACGGTCGCGCCGGATCGGTGAACGCGGGCGAGGGCGATTCCGGCACCTCAGCCCGTTGGCGCCCACGGATCGCTCGATGACCGCGCTCGTCTACGACGCCGCGCGCGGCAAGCTGGTCCTGTACGGCGGCATCGGGTCGGAGGACGGGCTCTCTTCGCTGTGGGTGTGGACGGGCGAGCGCTGGCGGGAGCTCCCGTCGCTCGACACGGAGTCCGACGGTGACCCCGCGCCGCGCGGCGGGATGGCCTCGGCCGAGGACCCCCTCTCGCAGGGCGTCGTGGTCTTCGGCGGCGTCACGAGCACGAGCGTGCTCGGCACGTTCCTCGATGATCTCTGGCGGTGGAATGGCGCGAGCTGGCGGCGCCTCGTCCCGCTCGATCCCGAAGGCGACGGAGACCCGGCCGCGCGACTGCTCGGCTCGATGGCGTTCGACGAGGCCCGGGGCCGACTCGTGCTCTTCGGCGGCGCCGCCGGCCCCGCCATCAGCCTGCTCACCGGGCTCGGCGACACCTGGGAGTGGGACGGCGTGAGCTGGCAGAACGTGACCCCGGCGCTGCCCGCGGACTCTCCGCCGGCGCGACTCGGCGCGGCGCTCGCGTTCGATCCCGCCCGCGGGCGCCTCGTGCTGTTCGGCGGCGGTCAGATCACGGATCCCTCCACCGGCTTGCTCGAGTTCCTCGACGACGTGTGGGAGTGGGACGGCGCGCGATGGAGCCAGCTGCCGCCGGCCGATCCGCGCCCGCCGCCCTCGGTCGCGAGCTTCGCGATGGATCGGCAGGCGGGCGCGCTGATGTTGTGGTCGAGCGACTCGACCGGCGTCGGCAGCTCGCTCTGGCGGTGGGACGGCGGCGCGGGCACCTGGAGCGCCGTGCCGCTCGACCCGGCGTGGCCGATCCCCTCCGACGGCGGGTTCGGCGCCCTGGCGCTCGACGGTCGGACGAACCAGCTCGTGCTCTTCGCGGAGGTGCCGTGGGCGTTCGAGGGGGATCACTTCGAGCGGCTCGGAGGGCTCGGGCTCTCCCCGCCGGCCCGCGGCGGCGCGGCGGCCGCGTGGGACGAGGCGCTGGACCAGACCGTGCTGTTCGGCGGCGCCGGCTCGGATGGCTGGGTCTGGCTGTGGGACGGCGCGCAGTGGACGCAGACCGGCGCGTCGGGCCTGCCTCGCTCCGGCCACGTGGCGGTGGCAGATCCGGACGGCTCGGGCGTCACGTTCCTCGGCGGCGCGGCGGCCGCGCTCGACGGCGCGATGCTGCGCTGGGACGGCGTGGATCTGCTCGATCCCGGGCCGATCCCCGGCGCTCCTTCCCCCGCCGCCGGCCGAAGCGCCGCCGAGGGTCCCGGCGGCACGATCGTGGTCTACGGCGGCCTCGACGCCGTCGGTTACGACGAGCAGACGTATGTCTTCGACGGCACGAGCTGGACTGCGTATGCGATCCCCGGGCCCGGCGGTCGCAGCGAGGCGGCCCTGGCGTGGGACGAGGCGCGAGGCGTGACGGTGCTCTTCGGCGGCGAGACGCCCGGCGGCTGGGGCGGTCCTCAGCTGGGCTCCGACCTGTGGGCGTGGGACGGCGCGGCGTGGAGCGCGCTCACCCCGACCGATCCGGAGGGCGATCTCGGACCGTCCGCGCGCCGCGCCGCAGCCTGCGCGTTCGACGCGGAGCGGGGCGCCATCGTGCTGCACGGCGGCGAGGTGAGCACCGTGTCGAACCCCTTCCCGACGGACGACACCTGGGAGTGGAACGGGACCTCGTGGCGGCGCGTCACCCGCAGCGGCGCCGCGGACAAGCTCACGCCCTCTCCGCGCGCTCGCCACGTGCTCGCCCCGTCCCCGGGCGGCGGGCTCGTGCTCTTCGGCGGCACCTCGGCCGAGGACGCAGGCGACACCTGGCTGCTCACGACCGGCAGCACGGCGAAGCCGTCCCTCGTCTTCCACGTCCTGACGGCGGCGGCGCGCTTCCCGGCAGGCACCGAGGTCCGCTCTCTGAGCACCCGCGTGGTCGCGGGCGGCTCGACCGAGAGCGGCGGCGTGCCGTCCGACGGCGTCGAGGTACATGTATGGCATCACGGAGGGTGGGTCCCCGTCTTCGGCTGGGACGCCTCCGCCGACGCGCCCGCGTCCACGGAGGCCGCGTCGGAGGACCCCGCGGTGATCGCCGGCTTCCTGCGCTCGCCACGCGAGTCGATCCACCTCGCCGTCCTGCCGACCGGTGACGGCGCAGGGCCGCGCTCGCGCGTCTCGCTCGACTACATCGAGCTGCGGCTCGGATATCGAAGGCCCTGACGCCGATGTCGGACCGCCGTGGCAGGGTGTTCCCCGAGCCGGAGGAGACCGCGCGTGGCGAAGGCAAGGAAGACCGAGTTCGCATGTCAGGGGTGCGGCCACCGGTCGGTGAAGTGGCTGGGACAGTGTCCGGCGTGCCGCGAGTGGAACACGCTCGTCGAGGAGCTCGAGGCGCCGCCCGAGAGCGCGCGGCCGGCGTGGGGCGCGGGCGGGAAGGGCTCCAAGCCGACGCCGCTGCCGTCGATCGACGGTGACGACGCGCCCCGGCTGCTGACGGGCCTCGGCGAGTTCGATCGCGTGCTCGGCGGCGGCGTCGTGCCCGGCTCGCTGGTGCTGCTCGGCGGAGATCCGGGGATCGGCAAGAGCACGCTGCTTCTCGCCGCGCTCGATCGGCTCGCCAAACGCGGCGGCGGAAAGAAAGCCCTCTATGTCTCCGGGGAGGAGTCCCTGCGGCAGACCAAGCTGCGCGCAGATCGGCTCGGCGTGGACTCCGAGCACCTGCTCGTCCTCGCCGAGACGGACGCCACGCGCGTGCTCGACGAGGCGACGCGGCTCAAGCCCTGCGCGCTCGCCATCGACTCGATCCAGACGCTGTTCCTGCCGGAGCTCGGCAGCGCGCCCGGGAGCGTGTCGCAGGTGCGGGAGGTGGCGGGCCGGCTGATGGCCTTCGCGAAGACCACCGACGTCCCGGTCTTCCTGGTGGGCCACGTCACGAAGGACGGCTCGATCGCCGGGCCGCGCGTGCTCGAGCACATGGTCGACACCGTCCTCTACTTCGAGGGCGAGGCGACGCACGCCTTCCGCGTCCTGCGCGCGCACAAGAATCGGTTCGGCAGCACCAACGAGCTCGGCGTCTTCGAGATGAAGGGGAGCGGGCTGGCAGAGGTGTCCGATCCGTCGGCGCTCTTTCTGGCCGAGCGGCCGGAGGGACAAGCGGGCTCGGTCGTGACGGCGACGGTGAGCGGCGGAAAGTACACGGCGACCGCGCCGATCGTCGCCGGACGGGTGCTCGTGCCGCACCTCGCGTACGAAGGCGTCGACTACTTCGGCGACCCGGTGACCCTCGCGGAGAACGCGCGCGAGGCGAGCCGCGATTTCCTGGTCTACGCCACCACCCGCGAGCCGCCGCAACTCGCGATCCTCACCTCGACGGTGACCGTGGTGGCGATCGACCGCGAGCGGCGGCAGATCGGTCTGCTGCGGGAGGACGTCGTCGCGAACCCGAGCGATCGCGTGTACATCGGGGATGCGCAGGGGGGCACGCTGCGCATCCCCGTCCCGACGGGTACGGTGGAGGCTAGCGGCGACAACGTGGACGGGCGGTTCGTGCTTGACGGTGGGACACTCACCACGACGGTCCCGATCCGCCCGGGCGCACTCACGTCGATCGTCACGCGATACGTCGTCGGCTACGACGCGAGCCCGGATCGATACGAACTGCGCGTGACCGCAACGCTACCCGCGGAGCGCCTGGTGGTGCGGGTGCCGGCCGGGTACGTGCGGGCGGTGGCGCCGGGCACAGGTGCGGCGCGAGCGGAGGACGAGCGCTT
>CAYHCR010000234.1:0-6169 GCA_964354895.1 uncultured Myxococcales bacterium
AGTCGGCCATGAACACTTTCGCGCCGGAGTTGAGCGCGTTGATGATCATCTTGCGGTCGATCGGCCCGGTGATCTCCACCCGTCGATCGAGCAGCTCTGCGGGGACCTGCGCGATCGTCCAGTCGCCCGACCGCACCGAGGCCGTCTCCGGGAGGAAATCGAGCGGGCGCGCCCACGGCTCGTCGGACGCCGGCCGCTCGTCGCGGGCGAGCGCATCCAGGAAGCTCTGCCGGTGCGCGCGCCGATCCAGCAGCGTCTGCAGCGTCGGTCGGAAGCGGCGCGTCAGCTCGGCCACGAACGAGAGGGCCGACTCCGACAGGATCTCCTCCGCGCCCGGAGGCGGCGGAAGCGTGAGCTGTACGCCAGGGGGGAGGCTCATGGCCCGAGAGTGACGCCGCGCGGAAACGCGCGCAAGCGGCTACGACCCCGGGAGGGGAGGGCGGGTCAGGGGCAGCTGTTGCGCGCGCCCGGCGTGCCGAGCTCCGCGCCCGCCGCCGCGGTCCCGAGGCACCAGCGGGTGCCGTCGTTGTTGGCCGTCGCGGTGAGGTGCGCCTCGGAGAGCTCGATCGAGGCACCGTTCGTCGAGGCCGGCCAGGGCGCGACGTCGTCGTAGATCACGGTGTCGAGCACCGTGCCGTCACCCCGCGTGAGGGAGAGCTCGTCGCCGGTGTTCGTCAGCGAGATCGCGCTGTAGGGCGTGCAGCCGGCCGGGCCCGCCACGGCGGTGCGGCAGAGCACGATCCGCGCGCCGCCAGCGAGCGTGAGCCCTGCAGGCAGCGTCGCCACCGAGGCGCCGCTCGAGAGCAGCAGGTTCGAGAGATCGAGCGTCACCGCCGCGACGTTCGCCACCTCGATCCACTCGGCGTTCGGCTCCGCGCCGGCCGGGTTGTAGAGCACCTCGCTGAAGACGAGCTCGCCGGCGGCCGGCTCCCGCGGCAGGACAGGTCCGCCACACGCGCCGGCCGCCGCGGGCGTGCCATGTTCACCCGCAGCGTTGAAGGTCGCCGCGGCCGAGCGGCACCACTGCGTCGGATCGTCGTTGCTCGTCGCGTCGCGCGCGGCGGTCTCCAGCGAGCTCCCCGCCTGCGGCGACGGGAAGGCCGCGACGCTCCAATCGACCAGATCAATCCGCACGCCTGCACGGTCCGTCAGCTCGAGCTGGTCGCCCGCGTTCGCGAGCGAGATCGCGGTGGCGCCGTACAGGTACGCCGGGGTGAAGCCGAGCGCCGCGTCCGCCGAGTGCGCGAGCACCACGAACGCCCCGGCCGGCACGAGCACGCTGCGCGCGATCACGTGACGCCGGACCGGGCTCCCGTCGAGGTCGGAGATCCCGAAGCCCGCCAGATCGATCGGCCCTGCCGTGCGGTTGTGCAGCTCGAACCACTCGTTCGCGGGATCACCTGCACCGCTGCCCGGATCCGGCATCAGCTCGGTGAAGACGAGATCGCCGGCCGAAACGACCTGCGCGCACGCGGCCTCCGCGAAGCAGTCGGAGTCGGCGCAGTTCTCCTCGCCGTCCCCGTCCTCGTCGCCCGCCGCCGCACACAGCTCGACCCGGACGCAGCGCACGTCCGCCGCGCAGAAGAAGTCGTCGCAGTCGATGAACGAGTCGCCGTCGTCGTCGATCCCGTTGCCGCAGTCCTCCGTGGGCGCGCAGGCGGGCAGCCGTGCGCAATCCGGGTCCGCGCAGTCCGCGAGCCCGTCGACGTCCTCGTCGCCGAGGGCCGCGCAGTCCTCCGGCGGGCGCACGATGCACGCCGGGTCGCCGCTGCAGTCGGCGTCGCGGCAGTCGGTGAAGCCGTCGCCGTCGTCATCGCGACCGTCATTGCAGAGCTGCTCCCGCGCGGCGCAGGCCGGAAAATCCTCGCAGTCGGGATCCCCGCAGTCCGTCAGCCCGTCGCGGTCCTCGTCGACGCCGCCGGCGCACTGCTCGAGCGGGCAGTCGGCGCCGCCGCGGCAGTCGGGGTCGTCGCAGTCCACGGCGCCGTCGCGATCCTCGTCGACGCCGCCGGTGCAGCGCTCCGGCTGCGGACAGCTCTGCGACGCTGCGCAGTCGGGATCGCCGCAGTCGGTCAGCCCGTCGCCGTCCTCGTCGATCCCGCCCGCGCAGAGCTCGCCGCTCCCGCACGATGGCTCGTCCGCGCAGTCGGCGTCCGCGCAGTCGAGCGCGCCGTCCCCGTCGTCGTCGACCGCGTTGTCGCAGAGCTCGCCGCAGTCGGCGCAGCAGCCCGGCGCGAAGACGCAGTCGCCGTCCGCGCAGTCCGTGAGGCCGTCGCCGTCGTCGTCGCGACCGTCCGCGCACGCGCTCTCCGGCGCCACGACGCACGAAGGGGCCTGGTCGCAGTCGGCGTCCTGGCAGTCCGTCGCGCCGTCGGCGTCGTCGTCGCGGCCGTCGGTACAGCTCGCCTCGAAGCCGCCCGTGCAGGTCGGGTGCCGCGCGCAGTCCGAGTCCGCGCAGCCGGGCGCGCCGTCCCCGTCCTCGTCGGCCGTGGTCGTGCAGTCTGCGGCAGAGCTTCCCGCGCCGCCGGACCCGCCGGACGGCGAGACCGCCGCCTCGTCGTTCTCGCAGGCAGAGAGGAGCAGCAGGAGCGCGGCCGACGCCGGGAGCAGGGTTCGCATGGCCCGAAGCTACACCGGCCCGTCACGGCTGGAGCAGCACCTTCCCCCGCGTGCGCCGGTCGTGGAGGTACTTGTGGGCGGCGCCCGCCTCGCGCAGGCGGAAGACCTGATCGACGACCGGCCGGATCGCGCCGGTCTCGTAGAGCGAGAGCAGCTCCTGCAGATCCCGCGCGAAGACGTCGGCGCGATTCCACATCAGGATCAGCTGCAGGCCGCTCACCGTCACGTTCCGCGTGATGAGCTCCCCGGGGTGGAACCACCGCAGCCGCGCGACCTCGAGCGCCGCCTTCGGCCACTCGCGGACGCCGCGGAGGCCCACGCTCTTCGGCAGCGTCGGCGCGTCGCCGTAGAGCACGAGGCGCCCGCCCTGCCGCAGACAGCGGAAGCTCTTCCCGAAGCTCGCGCCGCCGTTCGCGTCGAGCGCGATGTCGACGCCTTCGCCCTCGGTGAGGTGCAGGACGGCAGCCTCGAAGTCCTCCTTCTCGTAGTTGATCCCGACGTCGAGGCCCTGGCCCTTCGCGAACTGCAGCTTCGAGTCGCTCGAGGCGGTGCCGTACGAGACGAGGCCGAGGTGTTTGCAGAGCTGCACGACCGCCGTGCCGACGCCGCCCGCCACGGCCTGCACGAGCACCTTCTCGCCCCGCCGCGCGTGGGCGAGCTGCACGAGCGCGTGGTACGCCGTCAAGTATTGCGCCGGGAGCGCGGCCCCCTCCTCGAAGCTCATCTGGCCGGGCAGCCGACGCGCGCGCACCGCGTCCACGACGACCTCGTCGCAGTAGCCCCCGAAGCGCGTCACCGCGAGCACGCGATCGCCCACCGCGAAGCCCGACGCGGCGCCCGCCTCCTTCACGAGCCCCGAGACCTCGAAGCCGAGCGAGAAGGGCGGCTTGGGCGCGGGGCCGTAGACGCCCGCGCGTGCCGCGAGATCCGCGAAGTTCACGCCGGCGAACTTCACCTCGATCCGCACCTGATCCGCCCCGCAGCCCTCGCGCGCCTTCTCCCGCAGCGCGAGCACCTCGGGGCCTCCCCACCTCGGGACGATGCACTCCTTGCCCATCGCTCAGCCCCCCGTCGTCGTCGCCGGCGGCTCGACCGGACGCGCGAGCTCCGCCTCGATCCACCGCTCCATGTGCGCCCGCAGCGTCGTCAGCGGGATCGCCCCCTGCGAGAGCAGCGCGTCATGGAAGCGGCCGTCGGCAAAGCGCGCGCCGAGCCGCTCCTTCGCCTTCTCCTTGATCGCCAGCAGCTCCACCTGCCCGACCTTGTAGGCGAGCGCCTGCGCCGGCCACGTCACGTAGCGATCGACCTCGTTCTCGATCTCGCCGCGCGAGAGGAGGGTGTTCTTCTCGAGCACCTCGATCGCCTGCGCGCGGCTCCAGCCCTTGAGGTGGAGCCCCGTGTCGACCACCAGCCGAGCGGCGCGCCACGCCTCGAACGAGAGCCGGCCGAGCTTCTCGTCGTCGGTCTCATACAGCCCGAGCTCGGCGGCGAGCCCCTCGGCGTAGAGGGCCCAGCCCTCGACGAACGCGCTCTGGCCGAGCCGGCGCCGGAACGCCGGCAGTCCTTCGCTCTCGTGCGCGAGCGCGATCTGCAGGTGGTGCCCCGGGACCGCCTCGTGGAAGGTCAGCGCGGCCATCGCGCCGAGCCACCGCGTCTCGGGCGCAAACGTGTTCACGTAGAAGAAGGCGTGCTCGCCCGTGCCGAGCGTCGCCTCCTGGTAGTAGCCGGCCGGCGCGTCCTGCTCCCGGAACGCCTCGAGCGCCTTCACGCCGATGGGCGTCTTCGGCAGGCGATCGAACGCCAGCGGCAGCGCCTCCTGCGCCCGCGCGAGCAGCTTTGCGGCGTGGGCGAGCAGCTCCTCGCGCTTGCGCACGTGGGCCCGCTTGTCCGCCTTGATCTTCTTCGCGAGGGTCGCCAGATCCTTCGCGCCGCGCCGCTTGCCGAGCACGAGCATCTCCGCGTGGAGCCGCGTGAGCTCGTCGAGGCCGAAGAGATGCAGCTCCTCCGGATCGACCTTCGTGCTCGTGTGCAGGAACGCCAGCGCGCGCCAGCACTCGCCGCCGCCCGGGATGCGCCCGACGCCCGGCTCCGGCCGCGCCTTCGGCAGGATCACCTCGCGCAGGACGCGCCGGTAGGTCGTGAGGCCCGGGTGGATGGACTCCGCGGTCACCTTCGTGAGCGCCGCGAGCGCCAGCCCTCTGTGCTCCGGCGTCCACGCCTCGGGCAGCTTTGCGCCGGTCACGAACGCGCTCGCCTCGGGCGCGATCGCGAGCGCCTCGTCGAGCTGGCGCAGCACGCGCTCCACGTCGATCGTCGGCGCGACGAAGCCAGCCGCGAGCCCCGCCTCCAGCTCCGCGGTGTGGGCCTCGAGCCGCGCCTTCGCGAGCCCGAGCCGGAGGACCAGCGTCTGGAGCGAGTCGTCGTCGGTGATCCCGTGCCGCAGCGGCAGGTCCGCGAGCTGGATGTGCGGGCCCCACATCGGATCGACCGCCCAGCGATGCAGCTGGCACTGCTTCACGCCCCGACGGGACTCCAGCTCGAAGGCGAGCGCGTCGAAGGTCACGCGCTCGTCGTTGGACAGTTGTGCGACGTCCAGCTTCGCGAGGCGCGCCTGGAGCGAGGCGAGCGCGGCGTCGTGGCGCTGCACGGCGGCGTCCGAGGGATCCTCGAGCTCGCGGTCGAACCGGCGATCGCCCAACGACGTGGCCCAGGACGGCGAGCGCTTGAGCAGCTCCTCGAAGAAGTCGGCGGCAACGGACTCGAGCGTCCTCCCCGGCGGTGGCGGGATCGGGGGAGGAGGAGGAGGGGCGTGGGCGCAGCCCAGCGCGAGGAGCAGCGTGAAGCAGAGTCGGCGCGTCACAGCAGCTGCTCCCGCAGGAAGGTCCAGGTCCGTTCGAGCGCGAGCTCGGCCTGCGCTGCGTCGTAGACCTCGGGGCGGCGCTCGTTCACGAACGCGTGCCGCGCCGGGTATCGGTGCAGCGTCGCGGCGACGCGTCCCTCGAGGAGCCGGGCCTCCAGCGCCGCCACCGCGTCGGGCGTGCACCAGTCGTCCTGCTCCGCGAAGTGCAGCAGGACAGGGATGCGGATCGTCCCCGGATCGGCCGCCTCGCGCGGCGGGATCCCGTAGAAGCAGACGGCCGCCTCGAGCCCCTTCACCTGCGCCGCCGCGATCAGCGCGTGCGCGCCGCCCATGCAGAAGCCCAGGACCGCGACGTCGTGCGCGTTCGTCGCCGCGCGCAGGTGGCGCAAGGACGCCTCGACGAGCGAGCGCGAGTGGGCGGGCGTGAGACCTCTCGACAGCGCCTTCGCCTCGGCCTCGCTCCGGGTCGGCGGTGCCCCATACAGGTCCGGCGCGAGCGCGGTGAAGCCGGCGGCCGCGATCCTGTCGCAGGTGCGCTCCGTCATCTCATCGAGGCCCCACCACTCATGGAGCACCACGACGCCCGGCGCGCCCGGCGCCGCGCGGGAGAGAAAGCCCTGCCGCTCCACGCCGTCCGCGCTGCGAAACGAGCACCGCTCGCCCATCCAGCCCCCCCGTCGCTTTCGGTCC
>CAYHCR010000235.1:0-6166 GCA_964354895.1 uncultured Myxococcales bacterium
GTGGGGCGCTCTCGCTGGATCCGGCGACGCGGACGCAGGCGCGCGCGGCGCTCGAGGAGGCGCTCGTCGCACAGGGCTCGTTCGTCGCGGCGCGCATGGCGCTCGCGCGCCTCGCGACCGAGGAGAAGCGGCTGCCGGACGCCCGCGCGCTGACGGAGAAGGTGCTCGCCGACGCGCCCGAGCACGACGGGGCGAAGCGGCTCCTGCAGCGCTTGACGCCGCCGCCCCCCGTGGAGGTCGACGCGGGCGTCGAGTTGGACGCAGGTGTGGCACCCGACGCCGGCCTCGCGCTGGACGCAGGTGTGGCGCTGGACGCAGGTGTGGCGCTCGACGCAGGTGTGGCGCTCGACGCGGGTGTCGCGCTGGTCGTCGCCGCCGACGCGGGCGCGCCGAAGCCGGTCGCCGTGGGCTGGGACGAGACCGCGCCGGGCGCCTTCGAGGGCGCGCTCGCCAAGGGCAATCGCCTGCGCGAGGCCGACAAGGCGGCGCAGGCGCTCGAGTGGTTCGAGCGGGCGCGGCTGCTGGAGCCCCAGAGCGCCGAACCGCTCGCGGGCAAGGGCCTCTGCCAGCTCGATCTCGGCAACGCCGACGCCGCGATCCGCCTCTTCCGCGAGGCGCTCGCCAAGAACCCGCGCTTCGCCGCCGCCTGGATGGGCACCGGCGAGGCGTACCGCCAGAAGGGCGACAACGCCCAGGCGCTCGACGCTTACCAGAAGTACCTGGAGCTCAACCCCGGCGGCTCGGAGGCTCCCGTCGCACGGAGCTGGATCGAGAAGCTGAAGGCCACCACCCCCTGAGGAGGCATCATGGTCGACCACAAGCCCTCAAGCAGTGAGGACGAGTACTTCGCGCGCGAGAGCGCCGAGAAGAAGCGAAAGCTCGCCCACGAGCAGGCGAAGGCGCTCGAGGTGACGCAGAAGGAGGAGCTCAAGAAGCTCCACTTCATGCACTGCCCCAAGTGCGGGCTCACGCTGCAGTCGGTGAAGTTCAAGAGCATCGAGATCGACAAGTGCTTCGCGTGCGGCGTGACCGTCTTCGACGCCGGCGAGCTCGAGAAGATCGGCGTCGCCGAGACCGGTGAGACGGCGATGAAGTCGATCCTCCGCATCTTCAAGTGACGGAAGGCCGGCCATGGCGTTGACGCTGGAGGAGGTCCGTCGCGTGGCTGTGCTGGCGCGCCTCACGCTGACGCCCGACGAGGAGGCGCGCGCAGCTGCAGAGCTGAACCAGCTGCTCGCCCACGTCGACGCGCTGCAGGCGCTCGACGTGACGGACGTGCTGCCCACCACGCACGCGATCGACGGGAGCTCGACGCCGCTGCGGCCCGACGTCGTCGTCCCGCCGCTCGGCGCGGAGGCAGCCCTCGCCGCCGCGCCCGCGAAGGCCGAGGGCCACTTCCTCGTGCCGAGGATCCTCGAGTGAACCCGACCGACCTCACGCTCGCGCAGCTCGCGGCGAAGCTCGCGGCGGGCGAGCTCACGAGCCTGCAGGCCACCGACGCCTGCCTCGCGCGCATCGCGCGGCACGACGGGTTGATCCACGCCTTCCTCCACGTGGACGAAGCCGGCGCCCGCGCGGCGGCCCGCGCCTCCGACGCTCGTCGGGCAGCGGGCGGCGCCCGCGGCCGGCTCGACGGCGTGCCCGTCGCGCTCAAGGATCTCTTCGTCACGAAGGACATGCCGACGACCTGCGGCTCGAAGATCCTCGAGGGCTGGCGATCGCCCTACGACGGCACCCACGTCGAGCGGCTGCAGGCCGCGGGCGCGGTGATCCTCGGCAAGCTCAACATGGACGAATTCGCGATGGGCTCGTCCAACGAGTCGAGCGCCTACGGCCCGTGCCGCAACCCGTGGGATCCGACGCGCACGCCGGGCGGCTCCTCGGGCGGCTCGGCCGCGGCGGTCGCCGCGCGCTTCTGCTTCGCGACGCTCGGGACCGACACCGGCGGCTCGATCCGACAGCCAGCGGCGCTCTGCGGCGTCACGGGGATCAAGCCGACCTACGGCCGTTGCAGCCGCTACGGCGTCGTCGCCTTCGCGAGCTCGCTCGACCAGGTCGGCCCGCTCGCGCGCACGGCCGAGGACTGCGCGATCGTGCTCGAGACGATCGCGGGGAAGGACCCGCGCGACTCCACGTCGCTCGACGCGCCGGTCGAGGCGTGGAGCGCCGTCGGCGCGGAGCTCCGCGGCCTGCGGCTCGGTGTCCCGGAGGAGTACTTCCAGGCCGGCCTCGACCCGCAGGTCGAGCGGCTCGTGCGCGCCGCGATGGAGACGTACCGGTCGCTCGGCGCGACGCTCGTGCCGGTCTCGCTCCCACACACGAAATACGCGCTGCCGACGTATTACGTCCTCGCGCCGGCCGAGTGCTCGGCGAACCTCTCCCGCTTCGACGGCGTGCGCTTCGGGCTCTCGCACCGCGACGGCAACCTGCGCGAGCTCTACGGCGACACGCGCGCGTCGGGCTTCGGCGCCGAGGTGAAGCGCCGCATCCTGCTGGGCACCTGGGCGCTGTCGGCGGGCTACTACGACGCCTACTACCTGCGCGCGCAGAAGGTCCGCACGCTGATCGCGCAGGACTTCACGCGGGCGTTCGAGCGGGTCGACGCGCTCCTCACCCCGACGACGCCGACGGCCGCGTTCGCGCTCGGTGAGAAGCGTGCGGATCCGGTGCAGATGTACCTCGCGGACGTCTACACGCTCTCCTGCAACCTCGCGGGGCTGCCGGGGATCAGCGTGCCGTGTGGCTTCACGACGGAAGGTCTGCCGGTCGGCGTGCAGCTGCTCGGGAAGCCGCTCGACGAGGCGACGCTCTTCCGCGCGGCGAACGCGCTGCAGCGCGCGACGACGCACCACGGGCAGGCGCCGGAAGGGCTCACCTGACATGACCGAGTCCCGCTGGGAGCCGGTGATCGGCCTCGAGGTCCACGCGCAGCTCCTCACGAAGACGAAGATCTTCTGCGGCTGTCCGACCGACTTCGGCGCGCCGCCGAACGCGCAGACCTGTCCGGTGTGTCTGGGCCTGCCGGGTGTGCTGCCGGTGCTCAACGCGCGCGTGGTCGAGTTCGCCGTGCGGGCGGGGCTCGCGGTCGGCTGCACGATCCGGCGCGAGAGCGTCTTCTCCCGGAAGAATTACTTCTATCCGGACCTCCCGAAGGGCTACCAGATCACGCAGTTCGAGCGGCCGATCTGCGAGGGGGGCTCCCTCGTCATCGACACCCCGGAAGGTCCGCGGGCGATCGGCCTCACCCGCATCCACCTCGAGGAGGACGCCGGCAAGAGCACGCACGATCCGGACGGCGGTCCGTCGCGCGTGGATCTCAACCGCGCAGGCGTGCCCCTCATCGAGATCGTCGGCGAGCCGGAGCTGCGCAACGCGGACGAGGCGGTCGAGTACCTCAAGGGGCTGCGCGATCTGCTGGTGTACCTGGGCGTCAACGACGGCAACCTCGAGGAGGGCAGCTTCCGCTGCGACGCGAACGTCTCGATCCGCCGCCCCGGTGAGCCCCTCCGCAACCGTGTCGAGCTCAAGAACATCAACTCGTTCCGCTACGTGAAGCAGGCGATCGAGTTCGAGCTCCACCGGCAGGCGAAGGTCTACGAGTCGGGCGGGGCGATCGTGACCGAGACGCGCCTCTTCGATCACCAGAAGGGCGAGACCCGCTCGATGCGGAGCAAGGAGGAGGCGCACGACTATCGTTACTTCCCGGAGCCGGATCTGCCGCCGTTGCGCCTGACCGACGCGTTCATCGAGGCGATCCGCGCGAGCCTGCCGGAGCTGCCGCGCGCGAAGGTCGAGCGGCTCGTGAAGGAGCAGGGGCTCTCCGAGTACGACGCAAAGGTGCTCGCGGCCGATCGGTTCGTCGCGGACTTCCACGAGGCGACGCTGGCCGCGTATGGCGGCGCGCCCAAGACGGTTGCCAACTGGGTCATCAACGAGCTGCTGCGGCTCGCGAAGGAGGCGCCCGAAGGGCTGCGCGCGACGCAGGTGACCCCCGCAACACTGGCCGCGCTGCTGCAGCTCCTCGACGCCGGCAAGCTCAACGCGGCGGCCGCGAAGGCGGTCCTCGAGGAGCTCCACCACGAGGGCGGTGAGCCGCGGCAGGTGATGGAGGAGCGCGGCCTCGGGCTCGTCTCCGACACCGGCGCGATCGAGGCCGCGATCACCGAGGTGCTCGAGGCGAACCCCGAGCCGCTCGCCAAGTACCGCAGCGGGAAGACGAACCTGCTGGGGTTCTTCATGGGCCAGGTGATGAAGAAGCTCGGGAGCAAAGGCGACCCGAAGCTCGTCACCGCGGCGTTGCAGAAGCGGCTCTAGCGCCGCCGACGTCGCGTGAGCGCGAGCAGCCCGAACGCGAGGCCGGACAGCTCTGCGCCAGGAGCCGCGGCGCAGCCCGCGCAGTTGCCGCCCCCGGCCACTCCCGCCGTGTCGCCGCCGCCGGCGCTGCCGCCGACCGGGAGGCCGCCCGTGCCTGCACAGTCGCCGATGCAGCGACGCAGTCCGCCGCGGTGGTCCTCGATGATCGCGCCGGTGCCTTCGGCGGCGAGCTGCTCGACGAAGAGCGCCGCCGGGCCCGCCTCGCCAGCGTCGACCGCGCCCGACTGGTACGCCTCGTTCCAGCCGCCGCCGAAGCGGACGACACGTCCATCCGCGAGCTCGAGCCGGATCGGCGCCTCAAAATAGTCGAGGCCGTCGCCGCACTCGAGCACCGCCGTCGCGATCCGCTCGCGCGCCACGTCCGGCAACCCGGTGTTGAAGAGGAACGTCGGGTCGGCGGTCATCTCGTCCGCGTCCATCGTCGTGAACAGGCGCGTCACGTAGGGCTGCGAGGCGAAGAGCTCGTCGGCCTCCCGCAGCGGCTCGACGAGCGTCTCATTCAGATCCGCCGCGAGCGCCGTCGCGTCGAACGGCTGCGCGTCCACGTGTTCGGCGTAGCAGTCGAGGCAGTTGTAGAAGCTCTGCGGATCGGCGCCGGCCGGCGGCGGGAGGTTGCGCGTGAACCAGCCGAGCAGCGCTGCGTCGCCCGCGAAGCCCTGGCCCATCAGCTGATCGAAGAGCTCGTACCAGCTCGTGCTCGCGGCGAGCGCGGCCTGGTTCCAGCCGGACGGCACCATCGCGCCGCGATCGGTCACCGCCGTCATCGTGCCCGCGAAGTCCGTCACGAACGCCTGCCCGTTCGGCGCGGCGTCCACCGCCTCGGCGACGATCTCGGCGTAGTTGCCGCCGCCCGTGAACCAGTTGATCCGCGCCTCGTTCACCTCGACGTGAAAGTAATTCTCGGGCACCGCGCGGCGGTCGGCGAGGATCCACGCCGTGAGCGGCATGTTCGGGGTCGCCGCCACGGCCGTGAGGCGCAGCGGCACGCACGGGAAGGCCTCGTCGAAGCGCAGCACGAGCGGGACGAGATCGCCCACGCCCTTGTCCTGCTGCAGCTTCACGGCGACGAAGGTGTGCTCGCCGTCGACGTAGAGCCGGATGAGCTCCTCGCCGCCGGGCGGCAGGTCGTAGTCGTTCGCCGCCAGCCACGCGACCAGCGCCGTCGCGTCATCCGAGCCGAGCGTGACCTGGTCGTACGGGCCGACCTGCTGCTGCGCGAGGATCGTGACGCCACCGCCGTTGCCGCCGCCCGCTCCGCCCGCCCCGCCGGTGGTGCCGTCCTCTTCCTCCCACGGCGGAAAACTCTGCTGGCTGCAGGTGCCCTCCTCGCGCGTCTCGAGCCGGAAGACCGGCGAGGTGGTCTGCTGCAGCCGCGTGAAGAGCGCGTCGGTGCCGACGCCCACCGTCGGGAGCCCCGGCACCGGCAGCACCCAGGAGAAGTCCTGCGACGGGCCCTGGTAGCGGACCTGCACGTAGACGACGAGATCCTGGTTGGCGTCGTGCGTGAAGAGGATCTGCTCGCCCGCCTGATCGACCGGCTGGCTCTGGTTGCAGAAGAAGCCGCCGCACGCCTCGGCCGGACGCGGCACGACGAGCACGGAGGCGGCGAGCGCCGCGACGACGGGGACGAACCTGCGCATGACATCCTCCCGGAGCGGCGACCGCCGCACAGTCCGAGCATGTTGGCAGGATCGAGGCCCCGCTCCTACTCCCCGGCGTTGCGCAGCACCCACGGATAGGTGACGACGACCTCGCCGCCGTCCTTCGGCTCCGGGAAGCGCCAGCGGCGCAC
>CAYHCR010000236.1:0-6163 GCA_964354895.1 uncultured Myxococcales bacterium
GCGCCCGCAGAGCCGGCGCTCGTCGCGAGCGCGCCGCCGGCCACCGGCCCGGCCTTCGTGATGGCAGAGCTGCTCGCGGGCTCCTCGCGGCTCGAGGCGCCCGGCGCCGACTACCTGCTCGCGCTCGCCGGCCTCGACGCGACGCTGCCCGCCGACGCCCGCGCCGCCGAGCGGACGCTCCTGCGGCGCACCGCCCGGCTGCTCGCGGCCCAGCGGATCGCGCGTTTGCCTCCCCCCTCCGACGTGCTGCGGCTCGAGGCGCTGCTGGGCCATCCGGAGGACCACGCGCTCGCGGCGCGAGGGGAGGCGGTCGCTGTCGCGCTCGCGGCGGAGCAGGCCGAGGACGGCCTCTTCGGGGATCTGCGCTGGCCGCTGCCGCGCCGGCTCGTCCGGACGGCCGAGGCGCTGCGCGCGCTGCGGGCCGCGACGGGCACGCCGGAGGGGGAGCACCGGGCCGCGCTCGCGACCCTGCGCGCGAGCCGGGCGCTGGCCCGCGACGATTCCACGCCGCTGGATGCCTTCACGGCGGCGGCGCTGCTGGAGAGCCGCGCGCTGCCGGCCCACCGCGTCCGCGCGCTGCGCAAGCTCGTGCGCGACGGGCTCGCCACCGACGAGGCCGGTCGCCTGCACGCGACGCCGGCCGCGGGCGCGTTGCGGTCGGACGGGACGCAGCCGGGGGCGCTGGAGCAGACCGCGCGCGCGGCGCTGGCGCTGCTGCCCGATCGGTTCGACGACGCAGGAAAATTGCTCTGCTTCACGCTCGCTGCGGCCTGGCGGCCCGACGAGGCGTGGGGCGACGAGACGACGAGCTGGCTGGCGCTGCGCGCCGTCGTGGAGGGGCTGCCGGCCCGCTGATCAACGCCCCGGGTGGCAGGCGATGCAGAGGTCGTTGAACGGCAGCCGCAGGCCGTCCGGCAGCCGCGTCACGTCATGCGGGTCATGGCACGAGTGGCAGGCGACGGTGTGTTTGGGCCCCAGCGGCAGCGGAACGTCTGCGGGCTTCACCTGCGGCACGCCGACCGGGTGGTTGCCGTCGTGGAATTTGTGGCACTCCATGCAGCCCGCGTCCGGATCGGGCGCGAGGCGTACGTCCTTGTTCGGGTGGCAACGCTGGCAGACGGGCGCGCCCTTGTAGGCGTGCGGGTTCTCCACCGCGGCCACCTCGGCCGCCGGCAGCACGACCCAGCGTCGACCTGGCTTCGCCCGCTGGATTCCGATGAGCGCGACCACCCCCGTGACCAGCAGCACCGGCATGCCGAACGCGCGCAGCCAGCGCTCCACTCAGCCCGCCTTCCGCGCGGCCGGGAGCGGGATGGCGAGCTCCCGGAGCATCGTCTTGACCGCCTCGGGCATCTCGGCGTGCGCCGCCATCCGGTGCATTTCTTTCCCCAGATAGCTGTGCTCGATGAGCAGCTTGAGCACGTCGATCATGTATTTGCGCTTGTCCGGCGAGAGCTTGTCGAGCTGCTTGAACTTGTCGTGGAAGAACGAGCCCGTCGCGTGGTGGAGCGCCTTGCGGACCTCGTCGAGCGTCATGTTCTTGGGCTGGATGACCGGCTCGATGAGGTTGTACTGCCGGTAGTCCTTCGTCGCGACGTAGGGCTCGAGCTCGGGGTAGAGGTCTGCGTACGGCCACGGCGTGATCGCGAGGAAGAACGCCATGTCCGGGCCGTACCACTTCGCCAGCTCGATGGTCGCCTTGATCGTCTCGGCGGTGTCGTCGGGCGTGCCGACCACGAACGAGGTCTCGCTCACCATCGCGTGCTCGTTGATGAGATCGATGGCGCGTTTGGAGTCGGCGACCTTCAGATCCTTCTTGTAGAGATCGAGCGTCGCCTGCGAGGTCGCCTCGACGCCGATGTAAATATGGCTGATCCCCGCCTGCCGGTAGCGCGGCAGCGTCGCCTCGTCGCGCAGGATGTCTGCGACGCGGGTCTCGAGCAGAAGCTCGACCCCGACCTCGCGCTCGATCAGCAGAGACAGGATCTCCTGCCAGCGGTCGGAGTCGACCGTCGGCGTCTCGTCCGACAACATCGCCGTCCGCACGTCATACGTGTCCCGGAGCATCTCGAGCTCGGAGACGAACACCTTTGCGTCGCGGCCGCGCCACGAGCGCTCCCAGAACTTCTGCTGCGAGCAGAACGAGCAGCGCTGCCGGCAGCCGCGCGACGAGTTCACGATCGCGAGCCGGCCGTGCTCGCGCGGGCGGTAGTGGTAGATCGGCCAGTCGAGCAGATCCCACGCGGGCAGCAGCGCGTCGATGCTCACGGCGAACTTGCGCGGGCGGTTCGCGACCGGGACGCCGTCCTTGCGAAACGCGATGCCGTCGACCTTGTCGAGCGAGCCCTTCGCCGCCCAGCAGCGCACCAGATCGGCGAACGTCTCCTCGCCCTCGCTGCGCACCACGACGTCGAGCGACGACTCCTCGTTGAGCATCTCGCGCCACATGAAGTGCGCGTGGACGTTGCCGATCACCGTCATCGCGTCGCGGTTCCAGCGCTTGACGGCCTGGCAGACGATGCGCGCGTCCGGCTCCATCGCGGTGATCGCCGTGACGCCGACGATGTCCGGGCGGAAGGACTCGATCTCCTGCTCGATGCGCTCGTGGGTGTGTCCCAGAGACATCGCGTCGTAGATGCGGACCTCCGCCCCGGCCGCCCGGGCGTGGCCGGCCAGATACGTGAGGTGCAGCGGCATCCAGACGCCGGCCGACTCCACGACGCCAGAGTGATACGGCGGGGTGACGAGCAGGACGCGGGGGCGAGCGGTCAAGCGGGCCTCACTGAAAGTACGCAGCGTGAATGCTCGGCATGGCGAGCGGGAGCAGGAAGATCGTCAGGACGGCGACGACGAAGCAGGCGATGGCGGCGACGCCGACCACGCGGCCCGAGAGTCGGTAGAAGAGCCGCGCGTGCAGGAACGTGCCGTAGCCGAGCCACGTGATCAAGGACCAGGTCTCGATCACGTCCCAGCCCCAGTAGCGGCCCCACGCCTCGTTGGCCCAGACGGCGCCGGCGGCGACGTTGATCGTCCAGAACAGGAACCCGAAGCCGACGAAGCGCACCGTGTAGGCGTCCAGTGACGCGGCGTCGGGCATGCGGTCTAGCACGCGGCCGGTGCCGCCCCGGCTCTTCCACACCAGCAGGACTGCGCTGCCGAGCGAGAGCAGGAACGCGCCGGTGGCGAGCTTCGCGAAGGTGACGTGGAAGACGAGCCACATCGAGCGCAGGCTCGCCGGCAGCTCGCGCACCTCGGGGTTCAGATAGAGCGACACGGCGACGACGACGAACGCGATCGGCAGCACGCCCATCGCGATCGGCGCGGCCTTCGGGCGGAAGATCAGCAATGCGGCGATCATCGCGACGGCGACGAAGGCGTTCGAGGAGAGCACCTCGTAGCGCAGCATGTACGGGCCGTGGCCCGACTCGATCCAGCGCAGGACGAGCGCGGTCCCGTGCGGCACGAGCCCCAGCAGCGCAAGCGCGGTGCCGAACTTCACGCGCGTCGGGTGATCGAAGAAGACGGCATAAGCGAGCGCGACGGTGGCCGCGATGTAGCAGCCGACCGCGCCCCAGTGCAGGGCCGTCTGCGTGGCGAAGCCGTAGCTCATGGCGCGCTCGTCGCGATCCCGTGCATCACGTCGGCCGGCGCGCTGTTCTGCACCACCGTCCGGCCGACCTGCGGCTCCTCCGCGAACTCCACCTTCGTCACCTTTCGCAGCCCCTCCACGCGCTCGAGCGTATAGCGCATGACGTACTGATCCGCCGAGCTCTGGCCGACCTGCTCGCCGCTGCCGATCTTCCGGTCGAGGTAGCTCCAGCGCTCGCGGGTCGTGACGGTCACCACGTCCTTCTCGCGCGTCGTCGCCAGCACGGTCAACTCGATCAGCGTCGCGTCGAGGGTGATGCCCTGGTCGAGCTTCACCCCGATCAGCCCCGTAATTTTCTTGGCTTCTTCGGGGCCTGCGACGGTCTCCACGAGCTCGGGGTCGGCGGTCCGGTAGGCCTCGATGAGCTGGGCGTTGTAGCGGCGCACGAGCGCGTCCGCGCGGCCGTCCTCCGACTCGCCGTCGCAGGCGGGCAGGGCGGTGAAGGCGAGCGCGAGCAGGAGGGCGTTCTTCATGCACCACCGTGCGCTTTCACGAATTTCTCGAAGCGCTCATCATACAGCGCCGGGAAGCGGTGCGGGCGCATCGCGAGCAGGACGTGGTCTCCGTCGGGGCCGGGAGACACTCGGATGAGTGTATCGATCTGGACGAGGCCGAACATCAGCGAAGCGCCCAGCACGACGAGCGCGAAGCCGACGTACGCGAGCCACATGAGGTGGTCGCGGTTGCCGCGGACCTGGACCCAGAGAGGGAGCGCCTCGAGCGCCACGCCAAAGCCACCCGGGAGGGAGACGCGCTCGCCGGGCCTGAGCACGCCGACCCAGAGCAGCGTCCCGTCGCGGACCGCTCGCACCTGAAGCGCGGTCGGTCGCGGTCGCTCGGGCGTCATCGTCGCCCGGGCGCGAAGTTCGACACCGTCGCCGAGGCGCGTGACCGCCTCGTAAACGCCCGGCCGCTCCGTCGCCGCTAGAAGCACGGCGTTGCGCTCCACGCCGGACGGACGAGCCAGATGCAGCATCGCGGCAGGGCCGTGCGTCGTCGTCAGGAAGAGCCGCTGCGGCCCCAGATCGACCGGCGTATTCATCGCGAGCGGCGAGCTCCGGGCGCCGTCGCCGTCGCCGATCCGCAGCTCCGCCTGAAGCTCGCTCGTCCTGCCGGACGGGTGGAACGTCGGAGTGAGTCGCTCGATGCGAATCGACTCGGGGAGGGCGAAGTCGCGTGAGAAGGCCGTGCCCCATTCGGCGGCGAACGCCGAGCCGGCCGGGAGCGGCTCGCCCTCGAGCAGGTCCGTGACGGCGTCGCGTCCGAGGCCCGCGCGGGCGAGGCCTGCGATCACGATCAGCAGCAGCCCGAGGTGGAAGATCGGCGTGCCCCACGAGCCAAGTCTGCCGCTCGACGCAAGGCGCACGCCTTCCCCGCCGGCCGTGCCTCGCGGGACCGTGAGCTCCCGGCGATGCTGTACCCGGGCGAACGAGGCCGGATCCGGGGCCGCGCGCACCAGGCGCAGCGCCCGCTTCCACTGGTCCCAGAGCACGAGCGAGAGCGTGACCGTCGCCAGCGAGATCAGCCCGAGGAAGAGCGGGCCGTAGAGAAGTTCGTGAAGGCCAGCCGCCTGTGTGAATCGGGCGAGCAGCGGTTGGTTGCCGACGAAGGCCGCGAAGCCATCGTCGCCCCGCTGGGGCAGCGCCGTGATGAGCACGCCGGCCAGCGCGATCCCCGCCAACTCCGCGAGGATCAGCGCCCGGGATCGCAGCGCGCTCCGAACACGCGCGAGCGCGAGCCGCGGGCCGCCAGCGACAAACGCCGTCCTCGCCAGCGGTTCGCCCGTCATCCGCACGCCCCGCCTCCTACCAGTCGGCGCCGTTGGCCGTCGGGTGATCGCCGCTGCAGCCGGAGGCGGCGGTCGTGCCGCAATTGCTCTTTGCGTAGTTGGCCAGCGTGGTCTTCGTAAAGCCGGAGATGAACATGTTCGTCCGGAGGCCCTGGTACGCGTAGCGCGTCGGCATGACGCCGTCGGAGTCGCCGATCAGCCGGTCGAGCCCACCGCCGTGGGGGATGAGCAGGTGACAGTTGATGCACTTGATCGCCGTGTGGTCGCCCTTGCTGTGCGCCTCGCTCGAGTTGTTGTTCGCGGGATGGCAGTTGTCGCAGAAGACGCCGGCGCGAGCAGTGCCGCCTGCGAGGGTGCCGCCGGAGTTGAGCGGCCACGCGGTGTTCGGCCCCTTGAGCATGAAATTCGCGGCCGAGCCGTGCGGGCCCTGCGCCGCCGGCGTCGCGGAATTGTTGCCGTGGCAGTCCGAGCAATACATCATCTGCCCGGGCGTCCAGCCGTTCGTAAGCTGCCCCGCAGTGAGCCGGCCGGACCCGGGCGTGACGTCTGCAGCGGGCAGAGCCGCCATGATCGGGTGGTACGACGCGTTCGTAGTGTTGAACTCCTGCGCCACGTTCGTCCACGTCGAATTCCACGCGGCGAGGCTCGCGTTCGCGCCCGAGTGGCACTTGTAGCAAATTTCGTACTCCTTGGTCGCCGGCGTCAGTGCGGCGCCCATCGTCGGG
>CAYHCR010000237.1:0-6147 GCA_964354895.1 uncultured Myxococcales bacterium
ACGCCCGGATGGCGCAACCGCACCAGCGCCGCGGCCTCGCGGGCGAGCCACTCCGCGGCCAGCGGATCCGCGACGCGCTTGACCGCCCGCGCCACGTCGCCCGCCCAGCGATCCGTCGCGAGCACGACCTCGCCGCCGCCGCCCTGTCCCAGCCGACGCACGGTCTCCCAGCGGCGTGACGCGATCGCGCCGGTCACGACCGCGCTCCCGCGTACCAGATCGCGTCGTACGGACAGGTGAGCTCCTTCTCCCGGGGCTCCGGATAGCTGCGCGTCTCGCCGCGCCAGGTCCGGAGGATCGTCTCGTCCGGCCGCCGCTCGACGACGGGATCCGGCCCGAGCGTCACCTTGCCGCCGCCGTCCGGCAGATCGACGGCGAGGTGCGGAATCGCGAGGCCCGACGTGAAGCCGCGCATCTGCCGCAGGATCTCCACGCCCGCGCCGATCGGGGTCCGCAGGTGCTCGCAACCCTCCGCGAGATCCATCTGGTGGAGGTAATACGGCCGCACGCGGGCCCGCAGCAGGCGGTGCGAGAGCTCCGTCAGGATCCGCGCCTCGGAGTTCACGCGGCGCAGGAGCACGGTCTGGTTCTCCACCGGCACGCCTCGATCGACGAGCGCCTCGCACGCTGCGACCGCCTCCTCCGTCACCTCCTTGGGGTGGTTGAAGTGCGTCACCACGAAGAGCGGCGCGAACCGTCGGAGCAGCTTTGCGAGCTCATCGTCGACGCGCATCGGCAGGCAAACCGGCACCCGTGTCCCGATCCGGATCAGCTCGACGTGGGGCACGCTGCGCACCGCGGTGAGCAGCTCGTCGAGCCGACCGTTCGACAGCAGGAACGGATCGCCGCCCGAGATCAGCACGTCGCGGATCTCCGGATGCCCGCGCAGCCACTCGATCGCCTCGCGCAACGACGCGCGATCGAGCTCGGTCGTCTCCTGCCCCGTGATCCGACGCCGCGTGCAGTGGCGGCAGTAGACGGAGCACCGATCGAGCGCGAGGAGCAGCACGCGGTCCGGGTACTTGCGCACGATGCCGGTCACGGGCCGATGCGCGTCCTCACCGAGCGGATCGCGAAGTTCGCCGGGCCGCACGTGAGCCTCCGCGCGCACGGGAATGCTCTGCATGCGCACCGGGCAGAACGGCTCCGCTGGATCGATCAGCGAGAGATAGTACGGCGTGATCGCGAGCTGGAAGATCGACGCCGTCTCGCGCACGCCGGCTCGCTCGTCCTCCGTAAGCGGAAGCAACGTCTCGAGCTGTTCGAGCGTGCGCACGGAGCGCTGCAACTGCCACCGGGGGTCGAGCCACTCCTCCTCGGTGACCCCGGGGAACATCGTCTGCCACGCGCGCCGAACCGCCGCACCGCGGGCCGGCACCGGAGGAGGGACGGCACGCGCCTCCCCGCGCGGCGCGGGCGCGGGCGGACGGTTCATGACGTTCGGATCGTCGGTCAGACGCGGCAGCCGCACGCAGGAGCCTCCGGAGGCGCCGAGGATAGGCCGACGGGCCGCGTTGGTCACCGTCCACGTCGGATCCGATCCGAGCCTCTTGATTTCATCCGCGCGACTCCCTACCTTTGTTCGGCGAGACGCTTCGTCGTCGCCGCGGGGCTGACCCAGAGCACGAAGAATTCGCTGTTGCGTCTTAGACGGCGCGCCGCCGTCGCGGCGCGCGGGCGGCCCGTTACCGGCCGCGATGGGGCTCGTTCGACTCTATGAGTCTGACCGCCGGTTTGATTTCGTCCGAAGAGAGCAGTCTCGTCACGCTGGGTACGCCGGAGCCGCAAGGTCCCGGCGCGGGGTCGCCCGCGCAACAACCTCGGGTGTCGCAGGATTGGGAGCCGGCTCCGAAGCTGCCGAGAGAGATCTCGCGCAGCAACGTGCCCTCGCACGTCCTGTCCCGCTTCCCCTCCGCCGGGCGGGGACGCGCGTATCGCGACGTCCCTGACGCACAGTGGAACGACTGGCAGTGGCAGCAGCGACATCGCATCACCACGCTCGAGGCGCTCGAGCGGATGGTGACGTTGTCGCAGCACGAGCGAGACGCGTTCCTGCGCTCGCACCAGCTCTTCCACATGGGCGTGACGCCGTACTATGCGTCGCTCATGGATCCGGAGGACCCCGCCTGCGCCATCCGGCTGCAGAGCGTGCCGCAGCTCGGCGAGCTGCAGATCCTCCCGAACGAGCTGGCCGATCCGCTCGCCGAGGAGCGCGACATGCCGGTGCCGGGCATCACGCACCGGTACCCGGATCGCGTCCTCTTCTACACGACGCACAACTGTCCGGTGTACTGCCGGCACTGCACGCGCAAGCGGAAGGTCTCGGACCCGTCGACCGCCGCGGCACGGCGGCAGATCGACGAGGGCCTCGCCTACATCGCGGCGCACCCGGAGGTCCGCGACGTCGTGATCTCGGGCGGCGACCCGCTGTCGCTCTCTGACGACAGGCTCGATTACATTCTGGGCCGCCTCCGCTCGATCCCGCACGTCGAGATCTTCCGGATCGGCACGCGCAACCTCGTCACGCTCCCGCAGCGCGTGACGGACGACCTCGCGTACATGCTCCGGCACCACGCGCCGGTCTACGTGAACACGCACTTCAACCACCCGAACGAGTGCACGGCCGAGGCGTACGAGGCCTGCCGAAAGCTCGCCGACGCGGGCTGCGTGCTCGGCAACCAGATGGTGCTGCTCAAGGGCGTCAACGACGACGCCGCGCTCGTGAAGGAGCTCAACCACAAGCTCCTGCTGATGCGCGTGCGCCCCTACTACATCTACCAGTGCGATCTCGCGCAGGGCATCTCGCACTTCCGGACCCCGGTCGAGAAGGGGCTCGAGATCATCCGCGCGCTCCGCGGACACACCTCCGGCCTCGCGGTGCCGCAGTTCGTGATCGACGCGCCCAACGGCGGCGGGAAGATCCCGCTCCTGCCGGAGTACGTCGTCCGTCGCGAGGGCAAGAAGCTGATCCTGCGCAACTACGAGGGCGAGCTCTTCGAGTACGAGGAGCCCTAGCGCCCCCAGCCGCCGCCGCGCCCCGTCGGGCGCGCGGCGCCGCTGTCGAGCCGCCTACGGGATCGCCGCGATCACGTCGATCTCGACCTTGCTGCCACGCGGCAGGGCCGAGACCTGGACCGTGACGCGCGCCGGCGGTTCGGCCGGAAAGCGCTTCGTGTAGAGCTCGTTCACCTTCGCGAAGTCGCCCAGATCAATCAGGAAGATCGTCGCCCGGACGACGTGCTCGAAGCCCGCGCCAGCGGCCCGCAGCACCGCCTCGAGGTTCTGAAGCACGCGCTCGGTCTGCACCGAAACGTCGCCCTCGACGATCGCGCCGGTGACCGGATCGAGCGGGATCTGGCCAGAGAGAAAGACGAGCTTCGCGGTCGCGGGGACCACGATCGCCTGCGAATACGGGCCGATCGCGGCCGGGGCTTCCTTCGTCGAGATCACGGTCTTCATCTGCGCTCCTCCAGCGAGGCGCTTCTCCAACGAGAGAAGCGGCGCGACGATATGCCCGTGGCCGCACGATCCGTCAAACGCGCTCGACGCTGTGCACGCCCTTGATCCGCTCGATGCGCTGCATGACGTTCTTGAGCTGCTTCAGATCGGAGATCGAGATCTCGAAGGTGTTCACGGCGCGGTCATCGCCCATCGCGCGGCAGTTCGCCTGCGAGATGTTCACGCCCGCCTCCGAGAAGGTCTGCGAGATCTCCGCGAGCAGGCCCGTGCGATCCGAGGTGAGGATCCGCACCGTGACGGGCCGCTTGAAGTCGCCCTTCACGTCCCAGCTCACGTCCACGCGGCGCTCCTGGTCCGTCGAGAGCACCTTGTCGCAGTCGAGCGTGTGCACGGTGACGCCGCGCCCGCGCGTGATGAAGCCGATGATCTTGTCGCCGTGGACAGGATTGCAGCATCGACCGAAGCGCACGAGCACGTCGTCGATGCCGCTGATCTTGACGCCCGTCGAGGAAGTTTTGCCGGCGACCTTCTTGAAGATCTCCGTGAGGCGGCCGAGCGCGGCCGGCGGATCGCGGGGCGGGGGCTCCGGCTGCGCGAGCTTCTCCGGCGGGAGCAGCTTCGCGAGCACCTGAAACGGCGCGATCTTGCCGTAGCCGAGCGCGGCGAGCAGGTCGTCGACGGTCCGCAGCCCGAAGTCGCTGGCGATCCGAAGGATCTCGTCGCCCTTGAGCGTCCTGCCGAGGCCGAGCCCGTACTTCTTGAGCTCCTTCTCGAGCACCTCGCGGCCGAGCGCGGTCGACTTCTCGCGCTGCTGGTCCTTGATGAAGGCCCGGACGCGCGCCTGCGCCCGCGAGGTCTTCACGAACGTCAGCCAGTCCTTGGACGGGTGCGCGTTCGGGCTGGTCAGCACCTCGATCGTGTCGCCGTTGCGCAGCTTGTAGCGCAGCGGGACGATCTTGCCGTTCACCTTCGAGCCGACACAGCGGCCACCGACGTCGGAGTGGATCGCGTACGCGAAGTCGACCGGCGTGGCGCCCCGCGGGAGGCTCTTGACGTCGCCGCGGGGCGTGAAGACGAAGACCTCGTCCGGGAAGAGATCGACCTTCACGGTCTCGAGGAATTCCTTGGGATCCTTGAGATCCTGCTGCCACTCCATGAGCTGGCGCAGCCACGCGAACTTCTCTGCGTCGCTGTCGCCCGCGCCGCGGCGGCCCTCCTTGTAGGCCCAGTGCGCGGCGATGCCCTCCTCCGCGATCCGGTGCATCTCTTCCGTGCGGATCTGCACCTCGATCCGCTCGCCGGACGGGCCGACGACGGTCGTGTGCAGCGACTGGTACATGTTGGGCTTCGGCGTGGCGATGTAGTCCTTGAAGCGCCCCGGCACCGGCTTCCACATCGAGTGGACGAGCCCGAGCGCCTCGTAGCAGTCCGGCATCGTCTTGGTGATGACCCGGAACGCGATGACGTCCTGCACGGCCTCCAGCTCGATGCCCTGCTGCTTCATCTTCTTCCAGATGCTGTACAGGTGCTTCCAGCGCCCCGAGACGTCGCACGGCACGCTCGCCTCCGTCAGGCGCTTGCCGATGATCTCGCAGACCTCGCCGACGTAGTTCTCCCTGTCGTGCATCCGCTTGTTCACGCGCGCGGACAGCTCTGCGTGCTCGGGCGGTTTGAGGTACCGGAAGCTGAGATCCTCGAGCTCGATCTTGATCCAGGAGATCCCGAGCCGGTTCGCCAGCGGCGCGTAGATGTCGAGCGTCTCCTGCGCGATCCGCGCCTGCTTCTCCGGCGCCATGTGCTCGAGCGTCCGCATGTTGTGCGTGCGGTCCGCGAGCTTCACGAGGATGACGCGGATGTCGCGCGCCATCGCGACGATCATCTTGCGGAAGTTCTCCGCCTGCTTCTCCTCGGACGAGGCCTCCTTGGGGAGCTGGATGTGCGAGAGCTTCGTCACTCCGTCGACGAGCTGCGCGACCTCCTCGCCGAAGAGCTCGGTCAGCTCATCGAGCGTCGCGAGCGTGTCCTCGACGGTGTCGTGGAGCAGCCCCGTGACGATCGAGGCCTCGTCCAGCTTGAGCTCCGCCAGGAGACCGGCGACCGCGAGCGGGTGAACGAGGTAGGGCTCACCCGACTTGCGGATCTGGCCCTGATGGACCTTCGCCGAGTAGACGTAGGCCTTCTTGATCAGGTCCAGATCCGCGTCCGGATGGTACGCGGCGACCTTGTCGAGGATGTCGGAGAGGCGGAGCATCGAGGCCACGGGATGCTAGCACCCACGGGCCGCCGCACAATGCACGCACCCCGTTCGCGTTGACCGCACGCGGTCGCGGTCGCTATCTTCGCGCGCCCCTCGGAGGTTTCGGTGCCGTCGTTGCTCGCCGGGCTCGCCTCGGTCTGCCAGACCTGTTCGCGCCTCAACGCCGCAGGCGTGCTCACCTGCGCGTCCTGCGGCAGCGCCATCGAGGTCGCGGCCTGGGTTCACGGCGCGCCGCCTGCCGCTGCCCCGACCCCGGAGCCTGCCAAGCCCCGCATGGACGGCTTCGCCCTCGCGCGCGCTGCGGAGGAGAAGGCCAAGCGCCTCGCGGGTGAACGCGCCGCCGCGAAGGCCGCCGCGGCGGCCGCCGCCGCGACCGGTGCAGCGGCAGCGCCCACGCCGGTCGCCGCCGTCGCGCCCGCGGGCCCGCGGAC
>CAYHCR010000238.1:0-6122 GCA_964354895.1 uncultured Myxococcales bacterium
AGCACGCCGCGCACGCCCTCGAAGAGCGCGAGGCGCACGAGCCAGTCGAGCGGCACGCCGAGCTCGAGGTTGAGGGCGGTGAAGGCGCCGCCGATCAGCCGCTCGTCGCCCTGGCGCAGGCCGCGAAGGTTATCCACGCTCGAGAGCCGGAACTGCGGGGCGAAGCGCCCCCCGGCGCTCGCACCCGCAGCCGCGCGCCCCATCACCGTGATCCGGTCGCCGGGGTGAAACCAGCGCTGCACGTCGAGCTCGACGGTCGCGTGCGCCGGGTCGTCGCCGAGCCGCTGCGGGAGCAGATCGCCCCCGACCGTCAGCCAGAGCGACGCGCCCGTGGCCGGGCCGACGCCCGGGATCCAGCGCACGGTGTCGTGGCCGAACGCCGTGCGCAGCTGCAGCCGCGGCTCGGCCCCGCCGGTCCGCTCGCGCCAGTCGTCACGCGTCGCCGCGTCCGTGTAGCGCTCGCGCACGACGGCCTCCGCGCCGAGCTCCCACTCGACGCGATCGAAGGTGGAGAAGGGCCACGAGGCGCCCCCGGACAGGCCGAAGCTGCGCTCCAGGAAGTATTGCGGGTCGGTGACCGAGCGTCCGAAGCTGCGATCCCGCCGGGCCTGAAACGAGTGGTAGAGGCCGCCGAGCCACGTGAGCCGCCGCGAGCGATCGACCCAGTAGAGCGAGGCGTCCGTCAGGGAGGGGTCGTCGTAGACGGCGGCCTGCACGACCGCCACGTGATCGCGCAGCCGGTCCGCGAACGAGAAGGCGCCGAAGGCCATCGCCTGCGTGCCGACGGAGAGCATCCCGGCGTCGGGGCCGAAGTGCTCGAGCGGCTCGTAGGGCTCGCTCTCTTCCCGGCGCAGCGCGCGGCGCGGCGGCTGCCAGGCAGGCCGCGTGAGGCGGACGGGATCGAGCGCCGGCCCCGCGTCCTCGACGAGCAGCTCTGCGGGTGGCACCCGCGCGAGGCGCAGCCGGCCGCCGTGGAGCGTGACCGCGAAGAGGGCGCCGCGCGGGGCGGGGGCCGGCGAGCGCAGGAACGTCGCGCTCGCGGTCAGCCGCACGATGCGGCCCTGCTCGAGCCGGAAGAGATCCCAGCGGCCCTCCGCGTCCCCGGCGAAGACGAGGCCCTCGGGCGTCTGGGCGGGGCTCGACATCGCGAACGCCGCGGAGGCGAGCGGGGTGCGGGCGCCTGTCCTCGCGTCGAGCAGGAAGAGGTTCGGGCGGGCGTCGGGGGTCGCGTCGATCGCTGCGACGAGGCCGAGGTCGGTGAAGGCGAGCCCCGACTCCGCCGCGAGGTCGTTCGTGAGTCGGCGCGGGATCGAGTCGGGCACGTCGAGCGCGAGCGTCCAGACGTCCTTGTGGCCTCCCGGCGGGATGGCCGTGAACGCGAGGGTCCGACCATCGGCCGAGAACGCTGGATCGCCCGCCTCGGCGAGGCCGAGGGCCGGCAGGTCGAGCTGCCGGAGCGCGCCCACCTCGAACGGATCGCCCTCGGCCTCCGGTCGTCGGTGCAACGAGGCGACGAAGAGGTGATCGCCTGCGCCGACGCGGCCGAACCAGGCGAGCTGATCGGCGCCGACCGCGAAGGTCCGCCGGGAGAGCAGGTGCAGCGACTCGAGCGCGGAGCGGCCGTCCTCCACGACCCGCTGCGCGCGCGAGGGCCGGTCGCCGTCGAGCAGCCAGAGTGAGGCGGTCGCCTCGTCTCGATCGAACGCGCGGACCAGCACGGTGCGGCCGTCGGGGCTCGAGACGACGGCCTCGACCTCGACCGGGAGGCCGTCGACGAGCTCGAGCGCGGGCGGGCGCGTCCGGCCCTCCGCATACCTGTCCGAAAACCTCCGCACGAGCCAGTCATCGAACATCCGGACGAGCGTCGGCGGATCGAAGGTGGTGCCGGCCTGCAGCAGCGCAGGGAACGTGAGCGCCGGCCCCGTCGTGCCGACGGCGGAGAGCCGGTGCGCGTTGCGCAGCAGCCACAGCAGGAGCGGCCGGCCGAAGGTCTCGCGCAGGAACGCCACGCGGAGCTGGCCGAGCTTGTAGGTGTGCGCCCAGCCGCGGGGCTGGTCGGAGAAGAAGTCGAGGCGGAGCCAGCCGTCGAGCGGGACCGGGCGGAAGAGCAGGTCGCGCGCCCACGCCTCCGCCTCGGGATCGAGGCCAGGCGCCGTGAGGCCCGCGGCGCCGCGCGAGGCCTCGATCGCGTGGGCGTCCGGATCGAGCCCGCCATACGCCGCGTATTCGGCGAGCCCCTCGATGAACCAGAGCGGCAGCCCCGAGAGCCCGCCCCCGCGCTGGCCGGGCGCGTGCGCGCGGACGGATTGGATCGTGAACTGATGCGCGAGCTCGTGGCTGGAGGTGTGCCGGAAGAGCGTGAGATCCCCGAAGAAGGGCAGCGCCATCGTCAGATCGTCGGGGCTCGTGACCCCGAGCACGCCCTCGTCGATCGGGAAGGCGTTGGTCGCGCCGAACTCGGCCTGGGTCGCGTAGAGGACGTAGGGGATCTCCCATGGCGGCGCGAGCTCGAAGGCGATCGCGAAGCGGCGGTAGTCCTCCTCGAGGATCCCCGCGGCGGTCTCGGCGATCTCGTGCTCGGCGTCGTAGGCCCAGAGGCGCACACCTGCGCCCGGAAGCCCATCCAACGGGTATTCGCGAAACTCGAAGGGCCACCAGCGGACACGGTTCTGGCCCGGCCGGCGCGGCAGGACCCACACATCCTGCAGCGCGTCGCCGTCCGCCTGGCGGAGCGCCTCGTGCGCGGGGCGGGCGCGGCCGCTGCCGGTCGCGGGCGGCGCCGCCGCGGCGGCCACGGCGAGCAGCAGCGCAGGTGCCAGGTGCGTCATCGGCAGGCGGGGACCTCTGTCGTCCCGGGGCCGTCCCAGGGGACGGTCTCGCAGCGGGCGGCGGCGAACCATTCGACGTGGTCGATGCCGGGCGCGCCGGGGTAGGGCGTGGCGTCGTCCGCATACGTTCCGCCCGGCGCGAACCACGCGCAGCGATCCTGGCCGGGCACGTCGTCGCAGGGCGTGCTGCAGACGTTGGCGCAGCCCTCCGGGTGCGGGTGATCGGCGCGCGTCGGAATGCAGAGGTTCGTGCTGCACGAGGCGCTCGTCGTGCAACAGGAGCCCAGCGCCAACGGGTGGTCGGCGTCCGCAATTGCACAACTGCGGCCGAGCCGGGGGCCTGCCACGAAGAGCTGGCAGCGGAGCTCCGCGAGGTCGAGCGTAGGAGCGGCAAAGCAGGTGCAGGCCCCCGCGGCGACGCCCCCCGGATGCCGGTAGAGCGGATCGCAGCAGCCTGGATCGACGTCGCGCCGCTCCTGGAAGCCGAGGCAATGCGGGAGATCGACGCAGCCACCGGTCGCGAGCATGCATCGGGGGACGGCGAGGCCCGCCATGGTCCAGCCGCCGAGGCCCTCCACCGAGACGGGCTCGCCCACCGCTTCGAAGGTATCGCCCTCTCGGCAGAGGTAGGGCTCCGGGCAGTCCGCGGTGTGCCGGCACGGCTGGCTGCAGAGCAGGTCATCGGGGGAGCCCGCGCCGGAGTCGATCCACGAGAGGTTCATCCCGTCGGTCGTCGCGTCGACGGATCCGACGGAGAGACATGAGCCGCTCCGGCAGTCGGCGTCCGAGCCGCAGCGAAGGCCGTTGGGCCCGTCCGCTTCGGGGGCGAGTTGCGGCCCGCAGCCAGGCACGTGCAGGCGTCGTGGCACCGGCCCCTCCCTCGTCTGCGCGAGGGTGTCGGCGCCACGGAATCGGCAGACGCGATCCGCCGCGCAGTCGCGGTCGTTCGCGCAGATCGTCAGCTCGGCGGTCGCCGGCGCGGGCAGGCAGGCTCGGACGAAGCGTTCGCCGAGGCGGAGGCGCGTGCAGGCAAGACCGATCCGCGCCCCGAGTTCGACGTCCAGGATCCCGGGACAGTCCTCGTCCGAGCTGCAGAGCAGCGCGCAGAGCCCGGGGCCTGCGCGCGGCGCCCGATCCTCGTCGTCCGCGCCGCCGAGCGCGAGACAGAGGCTCGAGGCGCACTCGTCGTCCTCGAGGCACGCGAAGCCGCCGGGCCGGCCGCCGTCGTTCGGTGCGACGCAGCGCGTGGTCGAGAGGCTGCTGTTCGGGGTGCGTCGGGCGATCGCGCAGACGTCCTCGCCTTCGTTCGAGATCATCCCGTCGTCGCTGTAGATCGTACGATCCTGCCGCGCGCGATCGCGCTCGAAGGGATCCTGGACACAGTCGAGCGATCGCGCGCACGCATCGCGGTCCAGCACCGGATCCGGCGGAATGCCGTCGTCGCCCGGTGGCGGCGCGACGCAGCGGCCACTTTTGCAGGACTCACCCCGGTCGAGGGAGCAGTCGATGTCCTCCAGGCAGTCGTCCGCTGGCCTCCCTTCGCTCTCCTCGCCGAACAGGAAACAGCCCGGCAGGAGGAGCAGGAGGGCGAGGAGCCTAGCGGCAGGCATGGATGGTCACGCCGGCCGCAAATTCGATCGGGCCGCAGCTCGTCGCGGCGAGCGCCTCGAAGCCGGGCAGCGTCGCGACGAGCTGCGGCCCTCGCCGAAGGGCGCGCACGGAGAGGTGCAAAACAGCACGCCGTCCGCCGCGCGGGGCGCGCAGAGGCCCGTGTCGCAGGTCTCGTGAACGCTGCATGGGCTCCCCGGCGGGAGCATGCCGGGCTCGGCGTCCGGTCTGGTCAATGTCGGACACGCCGCCTCGGACTCCGGCGGCGTCGCCTCGCGCACGCCGCGCGGCGTGTCGCAGCGGGACTGCAGCACGCCGTCGGGTGAGCGGCCGGCGATACATCGCTCGGGGCAGAGCGAGGCGTGCCAGCTTCGGTGCCCGTCCGGTCGCTGCGAGAGGTGGCGGCAGTCAAGCTCGTCGAGGCAGCTGCCCTGCGCCAGTCGGCACGCTCCGACGTCACGTCCGCGGGCGTAGCGGCCCTCCTCGAAGTTCCCCGGCTCGAGGTGGCCGCCGACCCGCTGCAGATCGAGGGTCGTGCCGCAGGCGAGGCGCTCCGGGCAGTCGGCGTCGCGCGCGCACGGAGCGGTGCACGCGACGTCGTCCTGGCACCAGTGGGCCATCGGATCGGTCCGGTCCGGCCGCAGCAGCTCCGAGGAGACGTTGCAGGCGATCGTGCAGAGCCCGCCCGCGCACGCGTCGGGATCGGGGCGCGGCTCGCCCACGGCTGCGCTGAACTGGCAACCCGGTGCGCCCGTCGCGAGGCCCTCGCCCGGCGTGAGGCAGACGGGGACACCGACCACGACGAGGACCGGCGCGGGGTCGTCCCGCCCGACGACCGCTGAGTCGAAGCGGCATGACTGATCGGCGAGGCAGTCACGATCGCCGCGACAGAGCGACGCGCTCCAGGCGTCGTCGGTCGGCAGGCACGACCGCAGGCGACGGCGCCCATACACGAAGGTCCGGCACTCGAGGCCGACGGGCGCACCCTCGTCGTCTTCGACGAACGGGCAATCGGCGCTCTCCGCGCAGCTGCGGAAGCAGACGCCACGGTCCCCATTCAGTTCAGGCCGCCAGCCCGGCATCGCCGGATCGTCGACGGAGGGAGGGCCGAGGCGCACGCAGAGTCCAGACGTGCACTCGTCGTCCGATCCGCACGCCGTCGCGCCGGGGGTCGGGCCAACGGGCGCGCCGCAGACCAGCGCCGTCCGGCAGCTCTGCGTCTCCTCGCAGCGCCGTTCGTCAGGGCGGCAGGTCGTCCTCTGGCCCAGTTCGTCCGTCACCACGTCCACGGTGAGTCCGAGCTGGCCGCGCGATGGCAGGCAGTCGTGGTGCCATGAGCAGGCATCTTCGGGGAGGCGCGTCTCCTCCGGGATCGGAGGCCGGCCGCCGCCGTCTCCGCCAGCGCCACAGGACGCCGCGACGCAGTCGCACGTCCCCTCGTTCTCGCCATCGGGGATCGTGCACTGCTCGCCCGCCTCGGGGTCGCAGTCCTCGTCGGTGGCGCACCCGGCGCCGCTCGCTTCGTCGTCCGCGGGCTCCTCCCCGAACAGGAAGCACCCCGACACGCCGACGAGCAGCAGGGCGAGAGACGCATGGCGCATGGGGACCCCTCCGCGCCGCAGGCTATCAGGCCGCCGGCGCCCCGGCCGCGCCGTAACACGCCTCCTCCATCGCCTGCAGCGTCGG
>CAYHCR010000239.1:0-6112 GCA_964354895.1 uncultured Myxococcales bacterium
GCCCGCTTGCGCGAGGCGCTCGGGCTCGTGCAGGATCGCCAGTACGACGAGCTCTTCGACCGCTACGTCGTGAACGTCTCGCACTGGGTGAAGGGTGAGAAGGTGCGCAACCGCGTCACCGGCGTCCACGAGCCGGCGGACGAGGCGCAGATGATCGAGCTCGAGAAGCTGCTCAAGCCGGAGCGGGATGATCGCGCGGAGTTCCGGCGGGGCCTGATCAGCTCGATCGGCGCGTGGAAGCTCGACCACCCGACCGACGTGATGGAGGCCGGCAAGATCTTCCCGGATCTGATCCGCCGCCTGCGCGACCACTACTTCGAGGAGCGTCGCAAGAGCGTGCGGCGCGGGGCGGAGCAGGCGCTTCAATATCTGTCGGGCGAGCGCGGCGGGCTCGGCAGCCGCGAGCTCGCGCAGCAGGAGGCGGGCCTTACGTCGCTGCGCGCGGTCGGCTATTGCGAGGCCTGCGCCAAGGACGCGATCGCGTTCCTGCTTCGTCGGCGCTATTCGTAGCGGGGACGGTCGAAAAGGAGTGCAGGCGATGGCGGAGCGGACGAGGGCGAGCTGGGACGAATATTTCCTTCAGCTCGCGCAGGTCGTGGCGACGCGGGCGACCTGCGATCGAAAGCACGTCGGCGCGGTGATCGTGCGCGACCGGACCGTGCTCGCGACCGGCTACAACGGCTCGATCCGCGGGCTGCCGCACTGCGACGAGGCGGGCCACCTGATGGAGAACGGCCACTGCGTCCGCACGGTCCACGCCGAGGCGAACGCGATCGCGCAGGCGGCGAAGAACGGCGTCTCCATCGACGGCGCGTCGATCTACATCACGGCCTCGCCGTGCTGGGTCTGCTTCCGGCTCATCGCCAACAGCGGGATCGGGAAGATCGCGTTCGGCGAATTCTACCGGGACGAGCGGATCTGGGACGCCGCGAAGACGATGGGGATGGAGCTGGTGGATCTCTCGCCGAAGCCCGCCTGATCAGCGCAGCAGCTCCTCGCCGAGGATCCCAGCCGCGAGCGCGCGGCGGCGCTCGAGCAGCTCGATCCGCCGCTCGAGCTGCAGCCGCTCCGCCGGCGTCGCCGCGCCCGCGAGGGCCGCCTTCGCCGCCGCGGCCGCCTCGTCGTTCGGCACCACGCGGATCAGCGTGGGCAGCTTTGCGTCCCGCTGCCGGTCGAGCGGGTTGTTGTCCGTCCAGAGCGGCTGCACGGAGAGATCCGCGAGCTCGACGCGGGTCTCCGCGCCGCGCCGCTTCTTGACGGCCGCGACGCGGAGGATCACGCCGTCGCGCGAGTTCCCGGCCTTGTCGGGGTGCACGCCGAACGCGTAGGTCCGCGCCTGGTTCGCGAAGAAATTTCCGAGCGAGTAGGCGACGAACGTCGTGCGGCCGTCGGCGGTCGCGTAGACCTCGACCGGCTGGAGCACGTGGGCGTGGGTGCCGAGGATCGCGTCGATCCCGCCGTCGAGCAGCCGGTGCGCCTGCGCGACTTCCTCTGCCCGCGGGGCGATCGCGTACTCGACGCCCCAGTGCACGGAGAGCACGACGAGCTCGGCGCCGGCGGCGCGCGCGGCCTTCGCGTTCCGCAGCACCGTGGCCTCGTCCAGCTCCGCGGCGCAGGGCGCGTCGGGGCCCGCGTTCATCCGATCGTTGAAGAGCTTCGTCGCGCCGAGGAACGCGAGCTTCAGCCCGTTCTTCTCGACGAGGCGGAACGCAGCCGCGTCCTCGCAGGTGCGCCCGGCGCCGAGCCGCACGACGCCGTGCGCGTCGAGCTGCTCGATCGTCTCGAGCAGCCCCGCGCGGCCCTGGTCGTAGACGTGGTTGTTCGCGAACGAGAAGAGATCGATCCCCGCGTCCTGCAGCGCGTCGAGCGCCTCGACGGGCGCGTTGAAGACGAAGGGCCGCGACCCGCGATCGGCCTTCGGCGCGACGGGCGTCTCGAGGTTCACGAAGGCGAGATCCGCGGCGCGCAGCTCGTCCGCGACGCCCGCGAGCAGCGCGCTCCAGCCGGCGTGGGTCGCGCCGGGCAGCTTTGCGGCGTCGGCCGCCGAGATTTTCACCATGCCGTGCGGGATGAAGTCCCCGACCGCCGCGAGCTCGACGCGCGCGATCGTCTCCCAGCCGGTGCCAGCGGGGGACGGGGCCGGCGGAGCCGTCGGCGTGAGCGGCTTGGGCGCAGCGCTGCACGCCAGGGCGAACAGGAGCGGCAGTGCGCTCAACGCCGCTCCCACTGCACGCGTCGCCCGCCGTTCATCACCTCCATCGGGATCGGCTCCAGATGAAATTGATAGATCTGCGGCGACCACGCCTTGACCTTGAATTTCTTGCCGTTCTGCAGCGCGAGCAGCGCCGTCTTGAGCTTCTCGTCCGAGGGGTTCGCGGCGGACGCGCGCGAGAGCACCTGCAGCGCCTCGTCCACCTTGCCGAGCTTGTAGAGCGCGTAGGCGTAGACCGCCCAGACGAGGCCCTCCTTCGCGCCGTGCTTCACGGCCCGCTCGAACTGGACGCGCATCTTCGGCTCGTCCTTCCGGTTGAAGTAGAGGCAGGCGAGCATCGCGCGGGCGAGCGGCGCACGGTCGGAGGCCTTCGTGAGGTGCGGCTCGGCCTTGTCGAATTCCTTCTTCACGTAATGGAGCGTGCCGATCTCGCCGTGCAGCATCGGGCCGATGAGGAACTGCCGCTTCGCGATCGCGAAGCCGCCGTGGAGCGTCTCGATCGCGCGATCGATCTTCTGCGCGGCGAGCTCCTTCTGGGCCTTCTCCGAGATCGCCTGCAGGTCCGTCAGGGACTTCTTGGCGAGCAGCACATAGACGCCGACCGTGATCAGCGCGCCGGGGACCGCGGCGGCGAGCCACGGGAAGAACGTGGCGAGGAGGACGGTGGCGGCGGCGCCGGCGCCGAGCGAGACGAGCAGGTTGATCATGGGGACTCCGCACCCGGGAGGGGGCGGGCCGGTCTAGCGGATGGGGGCCTCCGGCCGCAACGTACGCGCGCGTGCGCCCTCCGCCCCGGGGTCGTGACGTGGGGCGGGGTGGGCCCTATGCTGCCGCCCTTCCCGACCGACCAGCAGGAGCCGCTCGTGCCCCCGCGCCGCCGCCTCGCCCTCGCGCCTGCGTTGCTCTCCGTATTCGCCGGCGTCGCCTGTGAGCGGGAGCCCGCGTTGACGATGCCCGCGGGCTTCGAGAGCGCGCGGCTCGGCGCGAGCTACGGCGACGTCCGGGCGACGCGGCCCAAGGCCCGGCTCTCGCGGCAGGAGGGCAGCGTCCGGCTCGTCGAGAAGAACGCGCCGCCGCGGTTTCGCCTGGCGGAGATCAGCTTCCACGACGAGACGCAGGGCCCGGTGCCCGCGGAGGAGAGCTGGCGGGTGCAGCGCGTGGTGCTCAGCACGCTCGACGAGGAAGGGCTGCAGGTCGCTGCGCGCGAGGTCGCGCGGGCCCGGCCCGAGGTGCTCTCCGGCCTGAAGACGACCATCACCGATCGCTTCGAGCAGATGCGCAAGGCGACGCAGACGAGCTTCGGCGCGCCGACCGAGTGCGAGCCGGGCAAGCTGCGCTGCGTGTGGAGCTTCGCGAGCTATCAGGTGCGGCTCTACGGGATCGAGGCGGCCACGCCGGGCGGTGAGGTCGTGCCGATCGGCGTGCGCTACGTCGTGCGCAGCCTGACCGCGCCGGATCTGGCGGCGGGCGCGCCGCTGCACGCGGACGCGCCTGACTTTCGTTGACGTCGGCCGTCGTCGGACGGACCGCGCAAGCGTTGCGCCGGCCTCGGGAATCGCTCGACGGTTCGCGGCGCGCGCGCTACACACGCCGGGGAGGTTCCGACATGAACGGTACGATGCGGCGGTTTCTCGGTCTGGCACTGCTGTCCATCCTGGCGCTCGGCGCGGGCTGCACGCCTGCACCCGCGCCCAACTCGGGCGGCGACGGGGGCACGGGCGGCGACGGCGGCACGGGCACGGGCGGCACGGGCACGGGCGGCACGGGCACGGGCGGCACGGGCGGCGACGGCGGCACGGGCACGGGCGGCGAGGGCGGCAGCGTCGCGCCGACGGGCCTGATGGTCTACGGCTTCAACGCCGTGGAGGTCGCGCCTGGCGCGACCTACGCCGATCTCACCGCAGATGGCATCCCGCCCTTCTCGTACTCGCGCCACTCGTTGACGCTGAAGAACGAGGGGACCGGGCCGGTCACGGTGGTCAGCTTTGCGGTCACGCCGATCGCACCGTCGCTCCCGACGGAGTGGCGGGTCGTGGATCCTGCGAGCTCGGCGCCCATCGACCTCGTGGAGGTCAACGCCACGCTCGCGGTCGACGCTGGCTTCGACTTCGATCTCTACTTCTACCCGTTCGAGTCCGGCCCTCGCTCGGCGACCATCACGATCACGCTCGGCGACGGCGCGCGATACACGTTCGTCACGCAGGGGCGCGGTCGCGACAACGCGGTCTTCTCGCCCGACATCGTCGCCTCGCACGAGGGCATCTTCGGCTCGCCCGGCGGCGACGTCCTCGTCGGCGGCATGGCCGTCGATCCGGCGGGCAACACCTACTTCAACCTCAACGCCAACGAGTGGCTCGACGGGTTCTCCGAGGATCTCGTGCTCGCGCGGATCAACGCCGACGGCACGCTCGCCTGGGCGATGGAGTGGTTCGAGCCCTTCGAGCAGCTCTCGCCCGATCCGGGCCAGAACGGCGAGTCTGGCGGCTCGTCCGATTCGATCAGCTATGCAGACGGCGCGGTCTACGTCGTCGGTCATCGCTCGCAGTCCGCGTTCAACAGCGTCTTCCAGACGCTCGTGGTGAAGGTCGACGCGACGACCGGCGCGCTGCTCTGGGCCCGCGGCTGGATGCCCGAGGGTGGCCCGATCCCGGAGATCGCCCGCGAGAGCTCCGAGGGCTACGCGATCGACGCGACGCTCACCGACCGCGTCATCGTCGCCGGCGCCGCGAACGGCATGGTCTCCCTGATCGCGTTGTCGAAAGCGGACGGCTCGATCCTGTACGACCGGCAGATCGAGGTCGCGGTCGGCTACAACGATCGCGCCCACGCCCTCGCCGTGCGCAGCGACGGCAGCGGCTACATCGGCGGGCTCACGAACGCGCGCGGCCTGCTGATCCGCCTGACGGGCCTCGCGGGCAACGATCCGACGCTGGCGTGGGTGAAGAAGCTCTCGATGGGGATCGGCAGCAACGTCAACTCGGTCGCCATCGACCCGACGTCCGGCGACGTCTTCGCCTCGCTCGATCGGCGCGGCGCGACGACCTTCTTCTCGGCCGCGCGAATCGACACCGCCGGCAATACTGTCTGGGCGAAGACCTGGGACGACGAGAACAACGGCGACAACAACAACACCTACGTCGTGCGGACGGACGGCACGCGCGTGATCGTGGGCGGACGCATCGCCTTCACGCCCTTCGACACGCAGTACGCCGAGGCGTTCCTGCTGTCGATGAACGCGGCCGACGGCGCCTATGACTTCGCCAGCTTCTATTACACGGGCAAGGGCGCGGAGGAGATGGTCGAGCACCGGCTCAAGGGCGTGGCGTTCGACGGCACGAAGCTGCGGGTCGCGACGCAGAGCTACACCAACGGCCTCGACTTCGATCACTACTGGGGCTTCTGGTACCAGGCCCCGGACCGCACGCTCGTGCTGCCGGCGGGCGACGGCTCGGCCCGCTTCGCCGACTACGTCCTCGCCGTGGAGGATCTCACGGCGACCTCTACGAGCGTGGATCCGGCCGCCTCGGTGGCACACGTGATCGACGCCTCGACGTTCTGGGTCGCGCCGCCGCCCTCGGCCGTCTACAGCCCCGCGCGCACGCGCGAAGGCCCCGGCGGTGACGGGACGCTGCTCTTCCAGATCGTCGATCTGAAGTAGCGCCGGCGACGCTGCACGAGGCCCCGGGGACGCGAGCGGCGTCGTCGGGGCCTTCGTGTGTCAGCCGCCCGCGAGGGCCCGCAGGAACCGGCCCGCCTTGAGCTGCAGCTCGGCCCATTCGCGGGCCTCGTCGGAGCCGATCGTGATGCCGCCGCCGGCGCCGTAGTACGCCCGGCCCTCCACGCGCACAGCGGTGCGGATCGCGACGGAGAGGGTCGCAGAGCCGTCCGGCCGGACCAGCC
>CAYHCR010000240.1:0-6103 GCA_964354895.1 uncultured Myxococcales bacterium
CCGCAAGTCCGTCGAGCGCCTCCGCGAGCTCGCGGCCGGTCGCTTCCGGGTCGACGCGACGACGCTCACGCTGCCGCCCGCCCTCGCGCTCGAGCTCTTCGACGCCCAGCTCGACTGCCGCCTGACGGATCTCGAGAGCCACGAGCTGCGCGCGCGCGGCAAGGGCTACTACACGATCTGTTCGGCCGGCCACGAGGGCAACGCCGTGCTCGGGCAGCTGACGAAGACGACCGATCCGGCGCTGCTGCACTACCGCTCCGGCGCCTTCTTCTGCGCGCGCGCGCGCCAGGTCCCCGGGACCGACGCCGTCTACGATCTCTGCCTCTCGCTCTCCGCGAGCGCCGACGATCCGATCTCCGGCGGCCGCCACAAGGTCTTCGGCTCCGTGCCGCTCGGGATCCCGCCGCAGACCTCCACGATCGCCTCGCACCTGCCCAAGGCGGTCGGCCTCGCGCTCTCGCTGGATCGCGCGCGCCGGCTCGGAAAGCCCTGCGCCCCCGAGGACGCGATTGTCGTCTGTTCCTTCGGCGACGGCTCGCTCAACCACTCCACCGCCCAGGGCGCGATCAACGCGGCGTCCTGGACGGCGTTCCAGAAGGTGCCGGTCCCGCTGCTCTTCGTGTGTGAGGACAACGGCCTCGGGATCTCCGTGCGCACGCCGCCCGGCTGGGTCGAGCAGCGCATGCGCGGGATGCCCGCGCTCACGTACGCGCAGGTCGACGGCACGGATCTCTCGCTGGCGTACGACGGCGTCGCGGCGATCGTCGCGCAGGTCCGCCGCACGCGCGCACCTGCGTTCCTGCACCTGAAGACCGAGCGCATCTGGGGCCACGCCGGGAGCGACGTCGACACCGACTATCGCTCGGCCGACGAGATCCTCGCGGCCGAGCGGCGCGATCCGGTCGCCCGCTCCGCACAGGCGCTGCTGAACGCGGGCGTGCTCACGGGCGCGAGCCTGCTGGCCCGGATCGAGCAGGCCGAGGCGCACGTGCGGCAGGCCTCGGCGCGCGCGGTCACGCGGCCGAAGCTCACGACGCGCACGCAGGCGATGGCCGCGATCGCGCCCTCGCGCCCGGCAGAGGTGCACGCGGAGGCCACGAGGACCGGCTACGCGCCGCCGCCCGAGGGCGCCGAGAAGCCCAAACCCCTCGGCCTCGCGATCCGGGAAGGTCTGCATGACCTCTTCCGCAAGTACGACGAGGCGCTGCTCTTCGGCGAAGACGTGGCGCAGAAGGGCGGCGTCTACGGCGTCACCGCGGGGCTCTACAAGGCGTTCGGCCCGCGGCGCGTCTTCAACTCGCTCCTCGACGAGCAGACGATCCTCGGCATGGCGCTCGGCGCGGGGCAGGCGGGGCTGCTGCCGATGCCCGAGATCCAGTTCCTCGCGTATCTGCACAACGCCGAGGACCAGCTGCGCGGCGAGGCCTCGACGCTCTCCTTCTTCTCGTCCGGGGCGCTGAAGAACCCGATGGTCGTGCGCATCGCGGGCCTCGGCTACCAGAAGGGCTTCGGCGGCCACTTCCACAACGACAACTCGCTCACGGTGCTGCGCGATCTGCCGGGCGTGATCGTGGCGGTGCCGAGCCGCGGCGACGACGCGGTCCGGATGCACCGGACGTTGCTCGCGCACGCGAAGATCGACGGTCGCGTCTGCGTGATGGTCGAGCCGATCGCGCTCTATCCCGTGCGCGATCTGCACGCGGCGGGCGACGGCCTCTGGAGCTTCCCGTTCCCGGCGCAGGGGGAAGCGTTGCAGCTCGGTGAGGTCGGCGTCTACGGCGGCGACGCGACCGATCTCTGCCTCATGAGCTACGGCAACGGCGTGCCGATGGCGCTGCGGGTGCAGCGGCGGCTCGCGGCGGTGGGCGTGCAGGCGCGCGTCGTGGATCTCCGCTGGATCGCGCCGCTGCCGCTCGCGGCGCTGCGGGCCCACGCCCGGGCCTGCGGGAAGGTCTGCGTCTTCGACGAGTGCCGGCGCAGCGGCAACGTCTCGGAGGCGATCGCGACCGCGCTCTACGAGGATCCCTCGACGCGCGACGTGCGCTTCGGCCGCGTCACGGGCGCGGACTGTTTCATCCCGCTCGCGGACGCCGCCGAGCTCGTGCTCGCCTCCGAAGAGGAGCTCCTGCAGGGCGCGCTCGCCGTCGCGCGCGACGTGCCCTACCGGCAGGAAGGCACGCCCGCGTGATGCGGATCACGCGCGACGCAGCGGTTCGCGCGTAGGGTCGATCCCGTCGTCCTCGACGGGTGGTCCATGCCGCGCAGCGAGACCGCAGAGCTGTTCCGGGCGCTCTTCGAGGCCTCGTCCGACGCGATCCTGATCGTGGACGACGCGGGCGCGATCCGGCTCGCGAACGCCGCCTGCGCGCAGCTCTTCGGCTACGAGCCGGCGGCGCTCGAGGGTGTATCGATCGAGCAGCTCGTGCCCGCGCGCTTCGAGCAGCACCCCGCGCTGCGGCAGGCCTTCGACGCGAGCCCTCGGCCGCGGGGCATGGCGACGGGGCGGGAGCTGGCGGGACGCCACCGCGACGGTCACGAGGTCCCGATCGACGTCTCGCTCACGCCGCTTGAGCACGGGGGCCGGCGCTGGGTCGCCGCGACGGTCCGCGATCTGCGCGGCCGCGCCTATGGCCTCGAGACGCTGCGCGTGCAGGCCACCGCGCTGCGCTCCGCCGCGAACGGGATCGTCATCACCGATCGCGCCGGCACGATCACCTGGGTGAACCCCGCGGCCTGCGCGATCACCGGCTACCCGGCGGAGGAGCTCGTCGGCCGGCACACGCGCGCGCTGAAGTCGGGCAGCCACGAGCCGGCGTTCTACGCGCAGATCTGGGCCACGGTGCTCGGCGGCGAGACCTGGAGCGGCACGATCGTGAACCGCCGCAAGGACGGCACCCTCTACCCGGAGGAGCAGACGATCGCGCCGGTCGTGGACGACCGGGGCACGATCTCGCACTTCATCGCGATCAAGCAGGACGTGACCGAGCGCCTCCTCGGCGAGCGGGCGCTCGCGCAGGCCCGCGAAGATCTCGCCGCGCGGGTCGCACAGATCGAGTCGCTCAACGTGCAGCTGCGCGAGCAGGCGATCCGCGATCCGCGATCCGCTCACGGGCCTCCACAACCGGCGCTGCTTCCACGAGTCGATCTCGCGGGAGGTCGACGTCGCGGCGCGGAGGAACGAGCCGCTCTCGCTGCTCGCGATCGACGTGGATCACTTCAAGGCGGTCAACGATCGGCACGGCCACGCCGTCGGCGACGCCGGCCTCGTCGCGCTCGCGGAGGTGCTGCGGCGCTTCGTCCGCGTCTCGGACCTCGCCTGCCGCTTCGGCGGAGAGGAGTTCGTCGTCGCGCTGCCCGGCGCCGACGCCCCGATCGCCCATCGACGCGCCGAGGAGATCCGCGCGGCCTTCGAGGCGACGGCGTTCGGCGCAGACGACCTCGCGAAGGTCCGGGCGACGATCTCGATCGGCGTCGCGGCGGTGCGCGTCGGAAGCGAGCCGATCGACGCCGCGCTCGCCCGCGCGGACGCAGCGCTGTACGCGGCGAAGCGCGACGGCCGCAACCGCGTGGTGATCGCGGAGGACGCGCCGGGCGGCTGATCCGGCCGGAGGGGACGCAGCCCGGACCGGATTCAGTCCGGATGAAACATCGGCTCGCGGCCCGTCACGAAGCGATGGATCGCGGTCTTCGTCGGATCGACGAGCCCGTGGAACGCGACGCCGAACCCGGGCCAGACGTCGGGCGTGTCGTCCCGCATGACGCGCTGCCAGCGCACCTCGCCGCGGCAGTCGATCTTCGTGCCGTCCGGCAGCGAGAACCGAAGATCGATCAGCGCGCCGATCTCGGGGATGTGGTCCCACGTCGCCACGAAGAGGCCGCCCTCGGAGATGTCGCCCGAGAAGCCGACGAAGAAATTCGTCGGGGAGTCGAGCTCCACGCGCGCCTCCCACGGGACCCGCGTCATCACGCGGCGCTCGGAGCCCGGCGTGCTCGCCGCGGGGTGCGCGACGCGACGCCCGATCGGCAGCGGGGCCTCCGCCGGCGCCCGCTCGCCCTCCGCGACGCGGTGCGCGGCGAGCGCGGCCCGCTGCGCCTCCGCCTCCACGTGCCGGCGGGCGGCCTGCAGCTCCGCGTCGAGCTCCGCGATCGCGTGGAACGCGCCCGCGATCTGGTGTTCGGTCGCCTCGAGGATCGTGTTGCGCTCCTGCATCGTCGCGAGGCGATCCATCACGAGCCGCTCGCGCGCGGCGAGCACCGCGGTCCGGTGATCGATCCGCAGCGCGTGCGGCGACGCCGGGACGCGCGCGCGGACCGCCGAAGGAGTGCCCGCCTGCTCGAGCCGCCTGCGGAGCTGCTCAAGGCCCACGCGCACCGACGAGAGGCGGCCGGTGGTGGCCTGCTCGCGCTGGAGCAGCATCCCCTCGGACTCGGTCGCGCGCCCCTCCGCCTGCGCGACCGCGCGCTCGCGGGTCTCGAGCTCCTCCGGCGTGGGGGCCCCGGTGGGTGCAGCGGGGCGGGTCGACTCGGATCGCATCTTCGTCTCTCCGTGGAAGGGCTGGAGTCATCTGCTCCGAGGCGACGCGGAGCGGGTGCGGGGTCATCCTGCACCCTCCGTGCCGGCACTCTGTAGGCGTGAGCAGGCGGTTTTTGGCCGCTTTCCCGATCATCGAAGGCCGGCGGAGCGGGTCAGCAGCTCGCCTCGGGGTCCCGCCGCACCCGCTGCCGGCTGCGTGTGTGCCTCGGAAACATCGCCAATTCGGGCGCGTTCCGAGGGTGCGACAAGGTGCGCAGGCGCGCGGCACGACGCGTGCAAGGTTCCGCCTTGCATCCAATCCGGAGGTATCACCGTGCAGACGATCTTTCGCCACCGCCTCCAGAACGCCGTCTCGACGATCCGCCGGGTGGTCGTCGGAAGCTTCACCGCGGTCGGCTTCATGACGGTCGGTGCAGCGCTGCACGCCGCGGCGCACACGAACCCCGCGCAGCCACCGTCGCGGATCATCGAGGTGGTCACGGTGACCTCGACGGCCCAGGCGATGCGCGCGGGTCCGGGCGTCGAGGTGCCGGGGCCGGCGCCGCTCGCCGCTGCTCCTTTGGCGCCGATCGTCGTCGGACTCCCGCTCGCGCAGGCGGCCGCGATCGCCGAGGAGGCGGGCGCGCCGAAGCTCGCCGCGCGCTGGTTCCGTGAGGCGACGGAGGCGAACTCCGAGGACGTGGAGGCGCTCGTCGGCCTCGGTCGCGCGCGCTTTGATCTCTGGGACGACGCCGGCGCCGCGGCGCCGCTGCAGCGGGCGCTCGCGCTCCAGCCCGACCACGCGGACGCCCACCTGATGCTCGGGTACCTCGCGCAGCTCAAGGGCCAGCGACGCGACGCAAAGCGGCACTTCGACGCCTTCCTCCGCAGCTCGCCGGGCGACGCCCGCACCGCCGAGGTCAAGGCGCTCCTGCGCCGGCTCTGATCGCCTCGTCGAGTCCGACCCTCCGCCTCGGACGCCTCGCCGGACGTGACAACCCCGTGACGATCGTTTCGCACGCTGCCGCCATGCGCCGCGTCTTCCTCGGGATCTTCACCTACCTGGAGTTCGGCCTCTTCCTCGCCGTGCTCTGGCCGTTCTTCATCGGCTCCGCGCTGCTGCACCGCGGCAAAGACCCGGGCATGCGGCTCCGCGGCCGATGGATGCGCCGGCTCGGCCGGATCCCGTCGTCGATCACGCCGCTCTGGCGCCTCTCCTGGGACGGCACGCCTCCGGCCGACATCGACACGAAGGCCTACGTCGTCGTCGCGAACCACGAGTCGACGACCGATCCGTTCCTGGTCTCGCACCTGCCCTGGGACATGCGCTGGATCGGCAAGCAGGAGCTCTTCGATCTGCCGTGGCTGGGCACCTTCTTCCACCTCGCTGGCGACATCGGCGTGCGGCGCGGCTCCGGCGAGAGCATCAAGCGGATGCTGGAGCAGTGCCGCCTGACGCTGCGCGCGAACGTGCCGATCATGATCTTCCCCGAGGGCACGCGCTCGGCGGACGGGCGGCTGCTGCCGTTCAAGGACGGCGCGTTCCGGCTCGCGATCGAGGCCGGCGTGCCGGTCCTCCCGCTCGTGCTG
>CAYHCR010000241.1:0-6074 GCA_964354895.1 uncultured Myxococcales bacterium
CGTCCGGATCGTGCGCCGGATCGGCGAGCACGAGGTCGGCCTCGCCACGCTCGGGCCCGGCGAATTCTTCGGCGAGATGGCGCTGCTCGACGGCGAGCCCCGCTCGGCGACGGCGATCGTCGCGCAGCGCGGCACGATCGTCCTCGAGCTCGACCAGCCGACGTTCGAGAAGCTCATCCGCGGCAACGGCGAGATCGCCGTGCGCCTGCTGCAGCGGCTCACCGCGCGGCTGCGCGAGGCGAACCGCCAGCTCGCGACCTACCTCTCGGACTCCGGCAACGCGCGCGCGCTCGAGGCGATCGCCTCGCTGACCGGACCAGCGGGGCCCGACGGCTGGCGGCCGCTCCCCGACTTCTTCGACGCGGGGCTGCTCGCGACGCGCGCCGGGCTCTCGCTCGCCGCCGCGCGCGACACGCTGCAGCGCCTGTCCGACGCGCTGCTCGTCGCGGATCGCGGCGGGCGGCTGCACCTCGCGCCCGAGCGCGACGTGACCGACTACCGCCGCTACCTCGAGCTCAAGGGCCACTATGACCCTCTGACGGTCCACGAGCTCGCTGAGATGACCGGGCTCGCCGAGCCCGAGCTGCACAAGACGATCAAGAAGCTGCTCGCAGCGAAGCTCGAGGAGGCCGGCGAGGCCCGCACGCTCGTCGACACCTACCAGAGCTATCTGCTGCTGAAGCGGCGCTTCGAGTATCCGGAGGCGTCCGTGCGGCGCGCCGGCAGGGCGAGGCCCCCCCGATGAAGATCCAGTGTCCGAGCTGCGCGGCCGAGTACAACATCGACGACGCGCGCATTCCGGCGACCGGGCTGTCGATGCGCTGCCCGCGCTGCCAGTCGCAGATGTCGATCAAGAAGGACGGGAGCGTCGCGGTCGCCGGGGCTGCGCCCGCGCCGGGTCGTCCGCCGGGGGCGGTGCCGCTGCCGGGTGGCGCGCCGCCGGCGGGCCGTCCGCCGGGCGCAGTTCCTCTGCCCGGCGCCGCGCCACCGTCGGGTCGTCCGCCTGGAGCCGTGCCGTTGCCGGGTGGGCCGCCGCCGGGCGCCATGCGTGCGCCGGCCCCCACGCCGCCCCCTGGCGCGGTGCCGCTGCCGGGCGCGTCGACTCGTCCTCCTCCTGGCGCCGTCCCGCTGCCGGGCGCGTCGACTCGTCCTCCTCCTGGCGCCGTCCCGCTGCCGGGCGCGTCGACCCGTCCGCCGCCCGGCGCCGTCCCGCTGCCGGGCGCGTCGGCCCGTCCTCCCCCGGGCGCGGTGCCGCTGCCTGGCTCACGCCCCGCGGCCGTCGTCGCGCCGCCGCCGCCCGTCGCCGCCGAGGACGAGTTCGAGTTCGGCGGCCTCGACGTCGGGGTCGACGAGCCTGCGGCCGCGCCGCCTCCGCCTGCGCCCGCGGGTGGTGACGACTTCGGTCTCGAATTCGGCGACCTCGATCTCGACTCCGCGACGAGCATCGCGCCGCTCCCCGCCGCGCTCGCGCCGCCACCGCCCGCCGACGGCGGGTTCTCCTTCGACGAGCCCGGCGAGACGCTCGCGAGCAGCGGCTCGTCGGGCGACGCGCTCGACTTCGCGGGCGGCGTCGATCGGCCCCGCGCGCCGCTCTCCTCCGGGGGCGGCGGCTTCTCGATGGACGACGCCGAGTTCGATCCGATGGCGGGCGTCGGCGGCGACGGCGCCTCCGGCCCTGCCGGCGCGCCCGCGCCCGCGCAGGGCGGCAGCTCCGACGACGGCGATCTCGAGCTGCTCGACTTCATCGACGCCGCGGCCGCGAACGTCCCGAACGCCAAGGGCCGCCCGACCGGCGGCGACGGCGTCACGCGCTACACGATCAAGCGAAAGACCGGAAAGCAGTTCGGGCCCTTCGAGGCGGAGCGGGTCGTCAAGATGCTCTCGGAGGGCCAGCTCCTCGGCAACGAGGATGTCTCGACCGACGGCGCCGCCTGGCGCGCGATCGGCTCGGTCCCCGCGTTCGGCGAGGCGATCCAGCGACTCATGGAGTCGCCCGGCGGCCTCAAGCAGGGCATCCAGAGCGACGAGGAGGGCAGCGCCGGCGCCACCGACATCCAGAGCCTCTACGCCGGCCGCATGGCCGCGCCGATCATCCTCGACACGCGCGGCGCGCAGGAGAAGCTCCGCAGGCGGCTGCCGCTCTTCATCGGCGCCGCGATCGGCGTGCTCGTCCTCGCCCTGGGCCTCTATCTCGAGGTCGGCACGCCCTACGGCTTCCTCTTCCGCAAGCGGATCTTCGGCATCGGCGGCCCCGCGAAGGACTCGCCGCTCGCGAAGATGCTCACCGAGGGCGTCGCGGCCACGCGCGAGGACAACTTCGGCGGCTACAAGCGCGCGTTGGATCTCGCGGAGGCGGCGTTGAAGGCCGAGTCCGACGACCCGCATGCCCGCGCGGCCTACGCGGAGGCCATCTTCAACCTCGAGCGCCGCTTCGGTGGGCAGAAGCCGGCGCTCGGCCGGGCGTCGGGGTACCTCGACGCGCCGCTCGTCGCGGCCAAGGACGAGCCGGCCGTGCTGCGCGCGGCGGCGGGGCGCGAGCTGCTCGGCGGACGGTCGGCGGAGGCCCGCGGCCACGCCGACACGATCCTCAAGAAGAGCCCCAAGGATCCCGAGGCGCTCTACCTGATGGCGGAGAGCCATTTGCGCGCGCGCGAGCACGGGAAGGCCAAGCCGTGGCTCGACAAGCTCGTCGTGGCAGATCCGGAGAGCGCCAAGGCGGCGCACGCGCGCGGCGAGATGGAGGCCGCGGCGGCCGATTGGCCCGCGGCCCTCGCGAGCTTCGGCAAGGCGCTGGAGCTCGACCCGCGCCACGCTTCGTCGGCGGTCGAGTCGGCGCAGATCGCGCTGATGATCCAGCAGGACCTCACCGCGGCGGAGCTCGCTGTCGGCAAGGCGCTCGGCCCCGACGGCCTCGCCGGGCTCGGGGGCAGCGAACTCGCGCGGGTGTTCGCGCTGCAGGGCGCGGTGCTCGCCGGACGGCGCAAGTGGGTCGAGGCGGACAAGTCCTTCGAGGAGGCGCTCGCGGCCGACGCGGAGAGCCCGTTCGCGCGCTTTCATCACGGCCGCTACCTCTACAAGCGCCGGCGGTTCCCCGAGGCGATCGAGACCCTCCAGAAGGCGCTCGCTGCTGCGCCCGGCGACGTCGAGATCGGCAGCGTGCTCGTCCGCTCGCAGGCCGCCGCCGGCAAGATCGTCGACGCCAACAAGCTCCTCGAGGAGCTCAAGGCGAAGAACCCCAAGGCCGCAAAGCTGCTCTTCCTGCAGGGCTTCATCTTCGCCGCGACGGAGAAGCCCAAGGAGGCCGAGGTCGCGTGGAAGACGGCAGCGGCCGCCGACCCGGCGTACGCGGAGCCGCTCGTCGCGCTCGGGCGCATGCACCTCTCGCAGCGGCTCTCGCCCGAGGCGCGCAAGGAGATGACCGACGCGGTCGCGCGCAGCCCCAGCGACGCGGACGCGCACACGGGCCTCGGTGAGGTGACGTTCGCCGCGGGTGAGCTCGACGCCGCGCTCGCCCACTTCGAGCAGGCGCTGAACATCGACCCCGACCACGCGCCTGCGCACATCGGCAAGGCGCGCGTGCAGGAGCGCAAGGACGATCTCGCCGGCGCCCGCGCCTCGTACGAGGCCGCGCTGCTCGTGAACGAGGCGAACGCCGAGTACCGCTTCCTCTACGGCTCTCTGCTGTGGCGGGCCGCGCGCGCGGACGAGAAGATCGAGCCCGGTGAGCTCGACAAGGCGGTCGCGGAGCTCGAGCAGGCCAAGAAGATCGACGAGAAGTCCGGCGTCTACCGCTCCCGGCTCGGCGCGATCCAGTTCGAGGCGGGGCAGATCGACGCCTCGATCTCCAGCATCCAGAGCGCGATCACGATCGACAACAAGAACCCCGAGACCTACTTCTACCTTGCACGACTGTACGCCACGAAGGGCAACCTCCCGGGGGCGATCGAGGCGATGAAGAACGCGCTCGGTCTGGAGAAGAAGGACCCGCAGATCTGGTACCACCTCGGCCTCATCCACGAGCAGGGCGGCGTCGCCGTCGACGCGCTCGCCGCGTTCAAGACCGCGGTCGAGCTCAAGCCCGACTTCGCCGACGCGCTCGAGCACCAGGGCAAGGCGTTCGTCGCGCTCTCGGCCGTGACCGACGCGATCCGCAGCTACGAGGCGGCGCTGAAGGCCGACCCGACGCGCACGCGGCTGCTCATGCTGATCGGCGACGCGCAGCTCAAGCAGAACTCGTGGGACACGGCGATCGCCAGCTTCGACGAGGCGCTCAAGGCCGACCCGACGCTCGTCGCCGTCTACTTCAAGCTCGGCACGGCGTGGGAGGAGAAGGGCAACCGCAAGAAGGCGGTCGCGCAGTTCGAGCTCGCGGTGAAGAACGAGCCGGAGAACGCGCTGCCCTACCGCCACCTCGGCTTCGCGTTCAAGGAGGACAACCGCACGCAGCAGGCGATCCAGATGTTCAAGAAGTATTTGGAGGTCGCCAAGGACGCGCCGGATCGGGACGACATCGAGGACGAGATCACGGGCCTCGGTCTCTAGAGCGCCCGACGGGTTCGGCGCTCGCGTCTCGTCGCCCGTCCGGGGTGGGGTCACGGCGGCTGGGTCCCGCCGCAGGTCGATCGGAGCAGGGATTTCTGCGCCTCGGCGCCGAATCTGCGTCGAGTTTGCGCCGGATTCCGAGGGTTTTGGCGCGCTGGCGCCCCGGAACGGATCTTGCTCAGATGCGCGGCCTTATGCGCGCACGCCACGTCGTCGTCGGTCTCGTCCTCGCCACCCTCGCCGGCTGCTCGTGCGAAGAGGCGGAGTCCCTCTCCACGCGGACGCCCGAGCTCGCGGTCGAGCAGGGCACGCCCGACCCGACCGAGCCGGGCCGGTGGCTGATCGACTTTGGCGAGGTCGCGATCGGCGGTCGCCGTGCGCGAGAGATCCTCGTGAAGAACCAGGGCGGCGCGCCGCTGACGCTCGCGCCCGCGACGCTCGAGGCGCCGTTCTCGACGCTGCAGACCGAGTCGCTCGTGCTCGAGGCCGCGCAGAGCGCGCCGATCTCCTTCGTCTTCGCGCCGACGGTCGCCGGCGGCGCCTCGGTCTCGATCGCGGTCCCGACCGACGGTGGCACGCTCGCGGTCCGGCTCGTCGGCGTCGGCGTGCCGCCCGCGCTGACCTGCACACCTTCCTCGATCGACTTCGGCCGCGTCGGACGCGGCGCGACGGTCGAGCGGACGACGCGCTGCACGAACGACTCGCCCGGCACGATCCTCTTCGACCCCGTGGTGACCGGGGACGGCTTCACCTACCTCGGCGAGGGCGCGCGCGAGCTGCGGACGGGCGAAGCGTTCGACGTGATGGTCTCCTTCACCCCGACCCAGACGGGCAGCTACGCGGGTCGCCTCGAGTTCCTCGACGCCGCGCGGACCTCCGTCGGCGGCGTGCCGCTGACCGCCGAGGGCATCCTCTCCGCGCTCCAGCTCGAGCCCGACGTCGGTTGTCCCGGCCTCGTGTTCGGCTTCACGCCGGCCGGCGTCGTCGTGGAGCAGACCTTCCTGCTGCGCAACGCGGGGACCGAGCCGCTCTCGATCGAGGAGCTCTCGATCTCCGGCTCCAACGACTTCGCGCTCTCCCCGACGGGCTCGTTCCTGCTGCCCGCCGACGACGCGGGCACGCCGGGCAGGGAAGATGAGCGGCTCGTCACGGTGCGCTTCACGCCCACGGGCGTCGGCCGCCGCACCGCCTCGATCACGCTCCGTTCGGACGATCCGTCGAGCCCGGAGCGCGAGATCTGTGTGGAGGGCGCGGCCGGCGGCCCGGTCGTGCGCTGCACGCCCGGCGCCGTGGAGTTCGGGGTGGTCACGCCGCTCACGACCCGCACGCGCGTGCTCATCTGCAGCAACGAGGGCACCGACGATCCGTCGACGCTCGACGACCGCCTGATCGTCTCGCGGGCCGTGATCGCCGGCGAGGCCTTCGGCGTGCGGCTCCCCGACGGGCTGCGGGAGGAGGGCTACGGCGTCGGCGAGAGCTTCCGCGTCGAGCTGACCTTCACGCCGCCGGCCGAGCAGCTCTACGCCGGCGCG
>CAYHCR010000242.1:0-6049 GCA_964354895.1 uncultured Myxococcales bacterium
CTGCGTCCACGTGACGTTCTCGCAGCTCTTCTCGAAGCCACGGTGCAGGAAGCCGATCTCCGGCTCCAGCTTGACCATGGTCTCGCCGTCGAGCTCGACCTTGAAGCGCACCGTCCCGTGCGCCGCGGGGTGCGACGGGCCGAGGTTCAGCGCCATCGTCTTGCGCGGCATCTCCGCGTCGAGCACGTCGTCCGGCTGGCGGTCGTCACCCATCGTGGCCTCGTTGCTGCGGCCCGGGTCGCGCGTGGCGCGGTCCCGGGGCAATGCTGCCCTGGCTGATACCTTGCGCTGCTGTACGCCTACTTCACGATCGGCAACCCCATGCCCGGCCCGCCGGAGAACGTCGGCGACCGCGTCGTCGCCTCGGAGACGGGGCCCGGCCCCGGGCCGCGGACGCGATCCGGGAAGTCCCGCTCGGCGACGAGCGGCTGCCGGCCACGGAGCGGGTAGTCCTTGCGCAGCGGGTGGCCGACGAACTCCTCGTACATCCAGAGCCGCTTCACGGGCCCGCGCCCGGTGAAGCGCACGCCATACATGTCCCAGCAGTACCGCTCCCAGTAGTCCATGCCGCGCCAGACGGACGTGACGGTCGGGACGATCGGGTCGGCCTCGGAGACGCGCACCTTGAGCCGCAGGTGGTGCTTCTGCGTGATCGAGTAGAGCGTGTAGACGAGCTCGAACCGCTGCTCCTCGCCGATCCAGTCGACGCAGGTCAGCGAGACAGGCAGCTTCAGATCGAGCGCCGGGTCGTCCTTGCAGAACCTGGAGACATCGACCAGGAACGCGCGCCCGATGACGAGCGTCTCGTCGCCGTGCTGCGTGTAGCCGTGTTCGACGGCCGCCGGGAAGCGCTCGGCGACCCGACGGAGTGCGGTCTCGCTCACGAATCGACCCCTCGCCCCTGCGTCGGGGCCTTCGCGCGCACGGCGCGGGAGATGGACGCCTGCGCCATCGGCGCGGGAGACATGCGGCTCAGCCCGGCCCGCCCGACAGCAGATCGCGGCGGCCCTGCGCCACGATGTCGGGGCTGTCGGGACCGCGCTCGATGAGCTTGTGCGAGCTGTTCTGGATCTTCTCCTGCAGCAGGATCAGGGCGTCGAGCACCTGCTCCGGTCGCGGCGGGCAGCCGGGGATGTAGACGTCGACGGGGATGACCCGGTCGATCCCCTGCAGCACGGCGTAGTTGTCGTAGAAGCCGCCGCTCGAGGCGCAGACGCCGAACGCCATCACCCACTTCGGTTCACACATCTGCTCGTACACGCGCTTGAGGATCGGCGCCTGCTTGAGGTTGATGGTGCCGGTGACGAGCAGGAGGTCCGCCTGGCGCGGAGAGAACCGCGGCAGCGCCGCGCCGAACCGATCCAGATCGTACCGGGCCGACGCGACGGACATGTACTCCATGCCGCAGCACGCCGTGACGAACGGATAGGTGAAGAGGGAATACTTCCGACCCCAGCCGAGGCCGCGGCTGACGAGCCGCTGCAGGAAGCCCTCGGCGTCCGCGCGGCGCGTGGCGACCACCGGCATCATGTCGAGCTCACCGGCCATGAGTCCTCCAGAGACACAGGATCGTCCGAGACACGTACTGGGAACGGCGCGCGATCACTCCCACTCGAGCGCGCCCTTCTTCCAGACATAGACGAGCCCGATCACGAGCGTGAAGGCGAAGATCGACATCGACACGAGCCCATACATCCCGAGCTGCTTGAAGATCACGGCCCACGGGTAGAGGAACACCGCTTCGATGTCGAACACGATGAAGAGCAGCGCGATCACGTAGAACTTCACGCCGAACCGCTCGCGCGCCCAGCCGGACGACTCCGAGCCGCACTCGAACGGCTCCAGCTTGGTCCGGTTGACCTTCTTGGGCCCGAGCAGCCAGGTCAGGAAGGTGATCGCGCCGGTGAGGATCGCCGCGTAGGCGAAGAGGGCTGCGACCGGGAAGTAGGCAGGGAGGTGTGCCACGGGTACCCCGCTGAAGGCGGCCATCGCCTTGAGGGGGCGGAGAATAGGGAGCGCGCGATGCTGGCGTCAACCGCCGATTTCCGTGGGGATTTCCGGCCTTGTGACCGATGGGTCCCCCACCCCGCCGGCGCCCCGCAGCCCCGTCGTGCCGCGACGCGTCAGAGCGCAGCCCTTGCTCGGCGGGCACCTCGCGGACATTCTCCCCGGATGCAGCAGGTCCTGCAGGTCAGCCGCAAGATCGACTACGGGCTCCGCGCGATGATCTACCTCGCGTCGGTCGAGGCCGGCGTGGTGACGCCCTTCCGCGAGATCGCCCGGCAGATGGGCCTGCCCCAGGATTTCCTCGCGAAGATCCTCAAGACGCTCGCCGACGCGGGGCTCGTCCGCTCCAGCCGGGGCGCGCACGGCGGCTACCAGCTCGGCCGCGCCGCCCGCACGATCTCCTTCCTCGACGTGATCGAGGCGGTCGAGGGACCGGTCAAGCTCAACGTCTGCCTCGACGACGGGACCGCCGGCCACGAGGGCTGCGCGATCAGCGCGGGCTGCACGATGATGTCGGTCTGGCGCGAGGGCCAGGAGCGGATGCTCGAGGTCTACCGGAGCACCTCGCTCGATCGGCTGGCGCTGCCGCTGCAGCCCGTGAAGGCCGCGCGGCAGCGGCTGCCCGTGCTCGCTTAGTTCGAGATCTGAACGCCGAGCCGCGCTTCGCTCTCGTGGGACGGGCTGCAGATGCCGTCCGTGACGCGCAGCCGGAAGGTGTACTGGCCCGCGATGTCCGGGAAGAACTTGATCTGGCGGCCGACCGGCGCGCCCACGTACTCGAAGCAGTCGCCCCCGTTCACGGTTCCGCAGAGCGCGTCCGGGTTCGCGGGATCGAGCACGCCGGGCGTGATCCCGGAGGCGCCCGAGGCGGAGACGTACTCCCACGCGAAGGTCGAGATCGGACCGGAGTCGTCGAGCGAGGTCGACGCGTCGAGCACGACCCAGCTGCGCGCGCGGCAGAAGGAGGCGCCGTTGCAGTTGCCGGTGGGATCGCCGTCGGGATAGCCGACGAAGTTCGGGACGGGATCGAGATCGGTCTGCGTGTTCGCGCGGACGCTCACGACGTAGCCGCCGCCGGGCACGGCCGCGTCGCGCGGATAGCTCGGGTCGTCGGTGAAGACGTGCAGCTCTGCGTTCTTGAAGCCGCCGTTGCGCGAGTCCGTGAAGCGCACCGTGCCGCCGCAGCAGCTGCCGGGCTCGAGCGAGGCGCCCGCGCAGGTGTCGCCCACGAGCTCGAAGACCGGCTGGCCGAGGCGGTCGGGATCGGAGTGCGTCGGCACCGCGCCGCCCTGCGGGCCGGTGAGGAGCACGCCGTCCGGATCGTCGACGTGCAGCGGCGCGCGGCCACGGTTGCAGACCTCGTACGACTTCTCGCCCGAGGTGCAGGTCTCCACGCACGCCGCCTGGTTGGCGCAGGTGTTCGCCTCGCAGGTGAACAGCCCGACGCCGTCGGGGCGCTGGCCGCAGTCCTGCTCGTCGACGCAGAAGCCGTCGCAGTCGGCGCCGCAGGCGTTGCAGCCGAGCAGGTTCGCGCCGAAGAACGCCAGATCGTCGTCGATCCCGTTGGGCGTCACCACGAGCTCGGGCTCCGAGCCGCCGCGGAGGCAGACCACCGCGACGCCGCCCGCGTAGACGATCTCGAGCTCGTCGACGTCCTGCCCGGCGGGGATGGTCGGTGAGTAGGTGATCGTGACGTCGACCTCGTCCGGCCCGCAGAGCGCGGCGTTCGAGGCGGCGAGCGGGAACGGGGTCGAGACGGCCTCCCCGGCGGCGTTGCAGTCGGGGACCTTCTTCGTGATCGAGGCGACGGCGTAGTCGGCGTTGCCTCCGCGGACGCGGAGCGCGCTGACGTCGATCTCGAGCGTGCCGACGTTGCTGACGTGCACGATCTGCTCGACCGTGGTGCCGACGTCGACGTCGCCGAAGAAGAGACACTCGCGGTTCACGGCGATGCGCGCCTCCGTCCCGGACCCGAGCAGGTTGGCCGACGCGGGGCCCTCCTTGGCACCGCCCGGCGCGGTCTCGAGGTCGTTGGTCACGACGGTCATGCGGCCGGTATAGGTGCAGAGCTCCGTCGGCGCGAAGCGCAGCTCGACGGTCGCGGCGTTGGGCGAGTTGGGATCGGTCGAGCCGGGGATCTTCACGGGCATCGTCGTGGTGAGGGTGACGCTCTCCTCGCCGCAGAAGCCGAGGCCGGAGCCGGTCGAGGCGAGGCGGACCTCGGTGACGTCGAGGTCGGCGCAGCCGAGGTTCTTCACGACGATCGGCAGAGCGGCCTGCGAGCCGCGCGGCGTGTCGCCGAAGTTGAGCGTGCCGAGCGCGACGCGGCCGTCGGCCTGCTCGATCGGCGTGCAGCAGATCTCGCCGGGCGCGGCGTCCCGGCAGGACTTCACGCCGGGCGCGCAGTCGAGGCTGAGGATCGCGACGGGGGCCTGCGGGCTCGTCTCGCCGTCGATCGTGATCGAGGCGGACGCGTCGCCGGTCGAGGCGTCGCTGGAGATCTCGACCGAGGCGAAGTGGTGCCGGTCGAGCTGGTCATCGCCCGTCGGCGCGTACGTCACCGTCACGTCGAGCGTGCCGCCGCCCGACGGGAGCGCGCCGCTCTTCGGCGTCACCGAGAAGAGCGCGGCGTCGGGACCCGCCAGCGCGATCGTCACGCCGAGCTCGCCGGCGCCGACGTTCGTCAGCGTGAAGGTCTCCACGCGGCTGCCGCCGAGGCAGAGCTCGCCGAAGACGATCGACGTCGCGTCCGTCTGGAGCTCGCCGGAGGTGCCGGCGGTCGTCGGGTCGTCGCAGTTGCAGCCAGCGACGGAGAGCGCGAGGCCGAGCGCGAGCGCGGCGAGCGGAGCGGACGGGGTGCGGAGCATCACCTGGGACCTCGGGGCGGAAGGCGAAGGAGCAGAGGTTAGACGGGCCGGCCGGGCGCCGTCAGCACGGGGGACGAGCTGCCCGGCCTGGATCAGCCGTGGGAGCGCGTGCGGGGTTTGGCGGCGCGGCCCTTCGCGGGGCCAGCCTTCGCGGCCTTCGGGGCCTTCGCAGCCTTCGGGGCCCGGCCCGACGAGAGCTCGTGCGGCGCCTCGTAGACGCCTTCGAGCAGCGCGCTGCGGTGCTTGCCGATCGCGCGATCGAGCTTGTCCACGGCTTCGGGCAGCCGATCGTAGAGCCGCTTGTGAGGCCGCTTGCGCCCCTTCTCGAGCAGGCCCGAGACCAGGAACGGGAAGACGGCCGTCACGTCGCAGTGCACATACATCGAGCTGTGCTCGACGCAGTCGGCGCTCACCTTGCCCCACGTGTGGCCCTCGCCGGCCGGGCAGGAGCTCAACGCGCCGTTGTCCACCGGATCTACGCAAAACTGCACGTCGATGTCGAAGCCACGCGCGTCGAGCTCGAAGATCTGCGACAGCGTCGGCTCGCCCTGCAGCGTGTAGTTCTTGGGCACGCCGCCGCCGAGGATCCAGACGGCCGTGTCGCCCTCGTTCTGCGCCAGCCACTGCACGGCCGCCATCGCGTGCACGTCCGCCGCGATGTCGAGCTGGAGCTTGAACGCAGCGCCGAGCGCGGCGCGGAGCTTCACGACGTTGAGGAAGATCGAGCCATCCTGGGGGGCGCCGACGAAGATCGGCACGCCACACTTGTACGCGGTCGCGAGCAGCGAGTGCTGATCGACGCCGAGCTTCTCTTCCAGCTCCCAGAGGTGCTTGCCGAGGAGGTGGTGGAACTCGGCGGTGTGCATCGACCGCTGGAACTCCGGCTTGGCGACGAGCCAGCCGAAGAGACGATCGGTGCGCAGCAGCACGTCCTCCGTGAAGCCGAGGTCGTAGATCCGGATGATGCGCGCGGCGCGCAGCAGCGTGTCTCCGGCGTCGGGCGCGATCTCGCGGATCCGGTAGCCGAGGATGCGGTGCGCGTCGTGGTAGAGGTTCGCGCCCGTCGTCGTCAGCACGTCGATCATCCCGCGCTCGATCAGCGGGACGATGCAGGAGCGGTGCAGTCCCGCCGGCGTCATCGCGCCCGACATCGTGCAGAAGACCGTGTGGCCGCC
>CAYHCR010000243.1:0-6049 GCA_964354895.1 uncultured Myxococcales bacterium
GGGACGCCCCGCTCGCGAAGGGCAAGGACAGGGCCCCGGCCAAGGGCGCGGGGGCGCCCGCCGACGAGCTCGTGTTCGACGAGTCGCGTCGCTTCTCGAAGTCGCGCGCCGACACGACCGACGCCATGCCTGCGGCCGCGGCGGTCTCCCCGAGCGCCGCGGCCCCGCCTCCGCCGGCGCCTGCTGCGTCCGCTCCGGACGTTCGTTCCGCCGCTCCGTCCGGCGCGACCGCCGGCGCAGAGCTTGACGACGCCGAGGGCCTGGGGCTGGGCGGCCTCGGGACGCGCGGCGGAGGCCCGGAGCGCCGACCGATCGCGGCCGGCAAGTCGGCGGGTGGGGAGAAGGGTCGGGACGAGGTGCGCGCCCGGCGCGAGGCCCACTCCGGCGTGGTCGCCAACGCGATCACCGAGATCGAGCAGGCAGAGGTCCTCTACCGTGAGGCCAAGCGCCTCGAAGCGGCAGAGCGTCGCGCCGAAGCGGTCGCCGTCTATCTCCGTGTCGTGGCGGGTTATCCGGGCTCGGACCGGGCGCGCCAGTCGCTCTACGCGGCCTGGCTGATCGAGCACGATCGCGGGGCGGCCGCGGCCGCGTCCAGGCTCTTCGCGCAGCTCGAGCAGCGTTTCCCGAGCTCGACGGAGCTCTCGGTGGCGAGGGCGCGGCTCGCCCGGGCGCGCGGCGATCGGGTGGAGGGGGAGGCGAAGAAGAAGGAGAGCAAGCGGCCGGCGGCGCGCGCGCGGCTCGATTTCGACGACGGCGATCTCGAGAAGTCGCAGGCGCCGGTCGAGATGGCGCCGGACGAGGCCGCGAAGCCGGTCGAGGCCGCGAAGCCGGTCGAGGCGTACTGAAGCGCGGCCGCTCGTCCGATGGGCGCCGCGCGGCGGCTCGCGCTACGCTGGAGTGGTACCGAGGAGGTCTGCGACGATGCGTCGAATCCAGCAGCGCAAGGCAGGACCCGCCGGCCGACTGATCGCATCCCGCACGCGGAGCCAGCTGGGCCAGGCGATGGTCGAGTATTCGACCATCTCGTACTTCATCCTGGTGGGCGCGCTCGGCGCCGGCTGGCCCTTCATGGGCGAGATGGTGAAGGCCCTCAACTCGTACTACGAGGGCATCTATTACACGCTGAATCTGCCGCTTCCCTGACGTCGCGCCGCAGCGTTTGCGCTGACCTGGGAACTTCACGGACCGCCGCAACGTCCCCCTCGTGGCGACGTCGCGGCGGTCGTCGTTTTCGGGGCGCGCAGCCGCGGACGCTCCGAATGGGCCCCCTCGCTGCGGGCGGCCCGCGCGCTAACTGCTGACAGGGCGGAAGGATTTTGGTGCTGCGGCCGGTTGACGGACCCCGCGCCAGACCCTACGATGCCGCCTCCACCACCGCCCATCGTACCGACTCGGCTGCAGACCGACGGTCGGAGGCTCGCATGCTCAAGGGGAAGACGCCCCTCCTAGTTGCTCTCGTCCTCGGCGTACTCGCCGGAGTCGTCGCGTTCACCGCCATCCGGGCCCGCGAGCGCGAGGTCCGGCGTGGCTGGAACCTCGTGAACGTGGTCGTCGCCGCGTCGGACATCACGGAGGGCAGCACGCTGGCCTACGAGATGATCGCGCAGCGGCCGATCCCCGAGCAGTTCGTGACGTCCTCGGTCGTGAAGCCGGACTCGATCCAGTACATCATCAACCAGAAGGTGCTCGTCCCGATCCAGACCGGCGACCCGCTCCTCTGGACCCACTTCGAGACCTCGAAGGGCTTCGAGAAGCTCTCGACGGTCATCCAGAAGAAGGGTCGCGCCATCACGGTGCCGGTCGACAACGTCGCCGCGGTCGGTGGGTGGGTGCGCCCCAACGATCACGTCGATCTGCTCGGCACGTTCCGCGATCCGACGACCAACGATCTCGTCGCCGTGACGCTGATGCAGAACATCGTCGTCCTCGCGACCGGCAAGATCACCGGATCGACGAACATCAACCTGATCCCCGAGAGCGAGCGCGCGTACCAGAACGTCTCGCTGCTCGTCCTGCCGGAAGAGGCCGAGATCCTCGTGCTCGCCGCGCAGATGGGCCAGCTCACGATGGCGCTCCGCAACCCGGAGGACATCGACATCCAGGAGGAGCGCGGTCGCGCGAACTACAACACCCTCCTGACGGGCGAGCGGACCAAGGCGCTGCAGCAGCGGCGCTTCAACACGATCCAGGTCATCCGTGGCATGTCAGCTGGCGGCGAGAAGGGTGGATCGGCGGGTCCGTGATAGGGCGCTCGCGCCCTTCATCGGCGGGGCTCACGCTCCGCCAGCCCTGTCTGCTGCCTGCGTGAGTCGAGGAGGTTTCCGTTGCTAGCCTCGCTGGTCCTGATCCTCGTAACGGGATCCGTCTTCTTCTTCTCTCTGGTCATCTTCGGGGTGCTCTCGCGCGCGTTCGAGCAGTACCAGGAGAGGTATGTCGTCAAGTCGATGAATGACTTGAGCGACATGTTCCTCTTCATCGACGCGCGTCAGTTGCTCGTGCTCAACATCTGCACGACGGCGCTCTCCATCACGGCGGGCCTGCTCTTCTTCGGGCCCGTGATGACCTTCTTCCTCGGCATCGGCGGGTTCTTCTTCCCGATGATGGCGGTCCGCTACTACCGTGCGCGGCGCATCAAGCGCTTCAACACGCAGCTCGTCGACGCTCTGCAGGCGATGGCGAACGCGTTCAAGGCAGGCCTGACCTTCCCGCAGGCGGTCGAGCACATCTCCCGCGAGGCCCAGTCGCCGCTCCAGCAGGAGTTCGGCCTCTTCGTGAAGGAGATCAAGCTCGGCGTGCCGCTCGAGGAGGCGCTGATCAACATGGCCAAGCGCGTCGGCTCGGACGATCTGGAGCTGGTCGTCGTCGCGACCAACATCGCGCGGCAGCTCGGCGGCAACATGGCCGAGATGTTCGAGACGCTGGCCGGCACGATCCGCGAGCGTTTCCGCCTCGAAGGCAAGATCGACGCGATGACCGCGCAGGGCAAGATGCAGGGCTGGATCGTCGCGGCGATGCCGCTCTCGCTCGGCTTCGTCCTGAACTACATGCGCCCCGATCTGATGGAGCCGATGCTCGATCATTGGTTCGGCTACATCCTCATCGCGATCATCTTCATCATGGAGACGCTCGGCGTCTTCCTGATCCGCCGCATCACCACCATCGACGTCTGAGGAGGCCGGCGTGGAAAATGTAGCCCAGGCACCCCTGACGGCGCTCGGCGCGTACGCCTCGGTGGGCATGTATGCAGCATCGGCGATGTCGTTGATCGCCGGGATCCTCTTCTTCGTCGGCCTCTACGACGTCTGGTTCAAGCAGTTCGTCGAAGAGGTCGGGGAAGAGGGCGGCCAGAGCCTGCTCGCGAGCGCCCGCGCCGTATTCCTCCGCCGGCTCGGCGCGATGAACCGTCGCGTCATCTGGCCGAGCTACGAGATGAGCGTTCGGAAGTCGCTCGTGAAGGCGGGCGAGCCGGCGGGGCTCAAGCCGGAGGAGCTCCTCGGGCTGCAGCAGATCGCGGCCGTCTTCTTCCTCGTCTTCGGGCTCCTGCTCATGAATTTCATGAAGCAGAACCTGCTCTACTCGCTGCTCTTTCTGGCGTTCGGCGCCTATTACCCGATGATCTGGCTCTCGGACCAGGTCAAGAAGCGGCACCTCCTGATCACGCGTGCGCTGCCCTACAACCTCGACCTGTTGACGCTCTCGGTCGAGGCGGGCCTCGACTTCACGGGGGCGCTCGCGAAGGTGGTCGAGAAGGGCAAACGCGGGCCGCTGAACGAAGAGCTCGCGATGGTGCTCAAGCAGCTGAAGATGGGAAAGACGCGAGAGGAGTGCCTCAAGAGCATGATCGTCCGCGTCGATCTCGCGTCGCTGACCACGTTCATCACCGCGCTGATTCAGGCAGACAAGATGGGCACGAGCCTCGGCAAGGTGCTCCGCATCCAGTCGACCCAGCTGCGCATCGAGCGGACGCAGCGCGCCGAGAAGCTCGCGGGCGAGGCGCCGGTCAAGATGTTGTTCCCGCTGATCGCGTGCATCTTCCCGTGTGTGTTCATGGTGCTCTTCGGGCCGATCATCTTCGCGATGATGTATGGCAAAATGGGGGGCTGACGGTCCGTGGGATATACGCTCACCATCACCGAAGGGAAGGACGTCGGTCAGTCCTTCGAGTTCGACCAGCCCGAGGTCACGATCGGGCGCACCGCCGACAACGACGTCGTCCTGTACGATGCCGGTGTTTCGAGGGCGCACGTCCGCATTCGGCTCGACGGCGAGAAGGTCACCGTCGAAGACCTGGGCTCGTCCAACGGGACGCACGTCAACCAGCGCAAGATCGCCGGTGAAGTGCCCGTCAGCGACGGCGACGAGCTCAAGGTCGGGGGCGTAATTTTCCTGGTGGGGATCGCGAACGCGAACGCGACCCGCATCGTCTCGGTCGGGGCGGAGCGTCCAGCCTTCCCGCCGACACGCGCCTCTCCGGGCAAAGCGCCTGCTGCGCTTCCGCCACGCGCGGCCGCTGCGGCGGGCGCCCGCCGCGTCCCGACGGCCATCGGCCCTCCGCCCGCAGATGACGAGTCGCCAGCGGCGCTCGCGCGTGCCCCGGCGGGCGGTGGTGGTGCCGTCGAACGTGCCGGTTCGGTCGCCTCGCGGCGCAAGCGGCGCCACGAACCGACGACGCCGGTCGAGAAGCTCAAGGCGAAGCTCGCGGAGATGCCGCCGCAGCAGAAGGCGTTGGCTGGGGGCGCGGCGGCCCTTGTATCGCTGATGTTGATCGGCGGGGTCGCGATCGCCGTGACGTCGCAGGCGAACGTCTCGATCAACCCGTTCGGTGGCGGATCGGGGCCCTATCCGCTGCTCGAGAAGCGGAACAAGGACATCTACGGCATCGGTCCGGACGTCACGACCCGGTCGGTCGACAAGGTCGTCTTCGAGTGGAAGTTCGTCGAGGCGGAAGCCGGAATGACGCTCGTGACGATCGTCTACGGTGCCGCGTACATCAAGCGGGAGGACCTCGTCGAGATCCGCCTGAACGACTATCCGGTCGGCTACGCGCAGCAGTCGCTCGGCGACTGGCAGCCCGGCGTCGAGCTCCAGCTGCCGCGTAAGTACCTGCGGCCGAACGAGCAGAACACGATCGTCTTCGACAACACGCAGAACCCGCCGAACGAAGAGATGTGGGAGATCGGCGAGGTCCGCGTGCGCGTCGATCCGCTGCCCAAGTGCGAGGCGGTCGAGTGTATCGCCAACGCCAAGCAGCTCTACGACGTCGGCAAGCGCGACTACGACAACAAGACCATCGCGGCGGAGAACCTCTTCAACGCGTGGGTCTCGTTCCGCAAGGCGCGGCTCTATCTGGAGCCCGTCGATCCCAAGCCCGACCTCTACGACATCGTGATGCAGCTGTTGAAGGATTCGAGCCAGGAGCTCGAGGTCACCTGCTCGCGGATGCGGTTCACGGGGATCAAGTCGTTCAGCTCGGGCGACATCCCGGCCGCGCGGCGCGATTTCCAGAACGGGCTCATGTACTTCCCGGGCCCTGAGCATCGGTGCCACCACATCCTGAAGAACCACCTCGAGATGGTGGCGGAGTAAGCGACATGGCGAAGCCTCCCTCCCGCACGCCGGCGGAGGCCGTCGACGACGGTCTCGACGCTTCGTCCGACGACGGCCTCGACGAGGGCCCGCCGCCCGAAGGCGCCACGATGGTGACGGCCGCGCCGACGATGATGCTCGACGAGCCGCCTGCCGAGCTCGACGAGGCCAACAAGACCGTCGTCTTCAACACGAACAAGCCGCGCCCGTCGGCGACGCTGCCCCCCAAGCTGATCATCGTGAAGGGGCAGAAGCCCGGCACGGAGTACGTGCTGACCGGGAACGCCGCGAACGAGTGGATGGTCGGCCGCGGAGACCAGTGCCAGGCGGTCATCCCGGACATCTCGGTCTCGCGCAAGCACGTGCTCGTGAAGAAGAAGGGCAAGGACCACTTCGCGGTCGATCAGGGCTCGGGCAACGGCACGCTCGTGAACGGCGAGTCGATCACCGAACACAAGCTGTC
>CAYHCR010000244.1:0-6019 GCA_964354895.1 uncultured Myxococcales bacterium
CGGTGCCGAAGATCCCGACGACCGAGCCGAAGCCGGGGATCACGCCGGCGAGGGCGGAGGCGCCGCCGACGAGCATGGTGCGGCGCGCATAGCTGGTGACCAGATCGTCGGCGACGGCGCGGTCGAGCGCGCGGCCGTCGAGCTTCGTGCGGCGCTTCGTCCGGACGCGCTGCTTCTCGACGTCGAGGCGGATCTCTTCGGGATCGGCGAGCAGCTTCTCGATCGCCTGCAGCAGCGCAGGCTTCTCCTTCGTCGTGCCGGCCTCGCGCTCGGCCGCCTCCGCGAAGCGCTCGGCCTCCGCTTCGGCCTCCGGGTCGTCGTCGTCGTCTGGCTCGTCGTCCGCCGCGACGCGGGCCGGTCCCGCTGCAGCAGCCGGCTCAGCGCCGCGTGCCTCGTCGTCGCCGTCCTCGAGCTCGTCGTCCGCGCCGTCGTCGAGCAGCTCGTCGTCGAGCGCCTCATCCACCGCCCGCTTCGACGCGCCGTGGTCCGCCTTGCGCCCGCTCGCCATCGCTCTAGCCTCCGTGCCCGGTGACCCGCAGGGTACGCGTCTGGCCCTCCGAAGGTTCCTGGGCCGCTCTCCACACCACGACCGGGGCGTGACGATTCCCTCCCCCGATCCGAGCCGCGATCGTCCGCTCCCGGCCGTGCTCCGGCTCGCTTGCGGGTCGTGGAGCCACCGTGCTACATCCCCCGACCATCTTCCACCCTACAGGGCGTGACACTACGTGACCACAGGTGGTCACGCGTCGCGTCGCGGGGCTGAATCCGAATGCGCATCCGCCGCCTCGAGATCTGCGGCTTCAAGAGCTTCATGGAGCGCACGACGTTCGTCTTCGACGACGGCGTGACGGCGATCGTGGGGCCGAACGGCTGCGGCAAGTCCAACGTCGTCGACGCGATCCGCTGGGTGATGGGCGAGCAGTCCGCCAAACACCTGCGCGGCCGCTCGATGGAGGACGTGATCTTCAGCGGCTCCGAGCGATTTTCTCCGCTCGGCATGGCCGAGGTCTCGCTCACCTTCCTCAACGATCGCGGCGACGTGCCGGCGAAGTACGCCGGGCTCTCCGAGATCACGGTGACGCGCCGGCTCTTCCGATCGGGCGAGAGCGAATACCTGCTCAACCGCGCGGTCTGCCGGCTCCTCGACATCGTCGAGCTCTTCCTGGGAACCGGCGTCGGCACGAAGGCCTACTCGATCATCGAGCAGGGGCGCATCGGGCTGATCGTCTCGGCCAAGCCGGAGGATCGTCGCTCGCTGATCGAAGAGGCGGCCGGCGTCACGAAGTACAAGGCGCGGCGCAAGGCGGCCGAGCGCAAGCTCGAGGCGACGGAGCAGAATCTGCTTCGCGTCGGAGACATCCTCGGAGAGCTTGGCAAGCGGCTCGACGCGCTCGATCGGCAGGCGAAGAAGGCCGAGAAATACAAGAAGCTCAAGAGCGAGATGCGCGAGATCGAGCTGCAGCTCGCGGCGCTCAAGTGGCTCGAGCTGACGGTGCGCAGCCAGAGCCTCGCGTCGCTCCGCGCGGCCGGCGAAGCGGAGGCCCTCGAGCTCGCGGCCGAGGTCGAGCACGGCGAAGGCTCGCTCGCCGGCGATCGCGCAGCGTTGCAGGCGGACGCGCGACGGCTCGAAGAGAAGGCGTCGCGCGTCGCGCAGCTCGAGAAGGGCTCGGCGCTCAACCAGACGAATCGCGATTTCTACGGCCGTGAGCGCGAGCAGATCCGCGCCCGGCAGACCGAGCTGCTCGAGGAGATCGGTCGGCTCGACGAGCGGCTCGGGGCGCTCGGCGCCGAGATCTCCGAGGCGGAGTCGCTCGCGACCGGCGGCGTCGATGGCAACGGCGTCGAGGCGGGGCCGATCCACGAGGCGCAGGCGGCGATCGCGTCCGCGCGGGCCGAGGAGCGCGCGTCGCAGGATCGGCTCGACGAGGAGCGGCAGGCCGCGATGGAGGTCCTCAGCGAGGCCGCCGCGCGCAAGGGCGAGCTGCTCAACGTGGACCGCCGGCGCGGCGATCTCGTCGACAACCTCGCGAAGCTGCGCGTGGAGGAGGAGGAGCTCGCGGCGGAGCAGGAGCGGCTCTCGACCGATCGCGAGGGGCTCGCCTCCCGCGCCGGTGAGAAGCGCCAGCTGCGGCTCGAGCTCGAGGCGCGCAAGTCGGACGCGGAGGAGGCGGCCGAGCGGATCCGGCACGAGCTCGGCGAGGCCGATCACGAGCTCGTGGCGCTGCGCGAGGAGCACGCGGACAAGCGCTCGCGGCTCGGCTCGCTGCAGGAGATCCAGCGCTCGTTCGACGGCTACGACCGCGGCGTGCGCGCGGTGCTGACCCGCGGCGGTGAGGACGGGGCGCTGCCGGACGGCGTGCTCGGGCTCGTCTCCGATCTGCTGAAGACCGCGCCGGAGCACGAGCGCGCGATCGAGGCGGTGCTCGGCGAGCGGCTGCAGGCGATGGTCGTGCGCGATCACGACCAGGCAGAGGAATTCTGCAGGTACCTGCAGGAGGCGCACGAGGGGCGCGCGACCTTCCTGCCCGCCTCGCTGCGGGTCGAGGAGCCGCTTCCGACCGTCGACCACCCGTCCGTCGTCGGCCGCGGCCATGAGCTCGCGTCCGCGCCGTCGCTGCAGGCGCCGCTCGTCGAGGCGCTGCTCGGCCGCGTGCTCGTCGTGCAGGATCTGGAGAGCGCGTTGTCGCTGTGGCGCGACGGCGTGCCGCACCTGCTCGTCACGCTGAACGGCGAGCTGGTCCGACCGGCGGGTGACGTGACGGGCGGCGACGCCGACGGCCCGGGCGCGGGCCTGCTGCACCGCCACCGTGAGGTCACCGAGCTCGCGGAGCTGGTCCGGTCGCTGGAGACCAGAGTCGGCCTCGCAGCGGAGCGCCACCGGCGGCTCGCGAAGCAGGCGGAGGATCTCGAGACGCAGCTGCGCGCCATCCAGCAGTCGGGCCACGAGGAAGATCTCGGGCTCGTGCACGCCGAGAAGGACCTCACGCGGCTCACCGAGGAGCTGGCGCGATCGCGGGCCGGGGTCCAGGCGGTGCAGATCGAGCGGGAGGAGGCTGAGAGCCAGCTGCACCTGCTCGACGTCGAGGCCGAGCGGGTGCGCGGCGCGGCGGCGCAGGCGGATCACGAGCGGGCGCGGCGCGAGGAGCGGATCACCGAGCTCTCCGCAGAACTGTCCGCATGGCGGCAGCAGGCGGCGGCGCTCGAGACCCGGGCGACCGAGCTGCTCGTGCGCGCGGCGGCGGACGCGGAGCGGCGCGAGGGGCTCGAGCGGCGGCTCTCGCGCGCGAAGAGCGAGCGGACGGACGCGAGCGAGCACCAGCAGCGGGCCAAGCGCGCGCTCGCCGAAACGGAGGGGCGGCTCGCGGAGCTGCAGGACGCGCTCGTGCAGGCCGAGGGGAACGTCACCTCGCTCGCGGACGAGCTGACCGTGGAGGCCGAGCAGCTGCGCGAGGAGCGGCTCACGCACGCGGCCCTCGCCGCAGAGCTGTCCGGGCGCGAGGAGAGCCTGCGCGCGATCCGGCTCTCGGCGCGCGAGAAGGACGCGGCGCGAAGCAAGGTCGAGCTCGAGGAGCGCGAGCTCGTGCTCGAGCGGCAGCACCTCGTCTCGCAGATGCGTGAGCGGCACGACGTCGAGCTCGCGTGGCACGTCTCGGACTGGCATCACCTGCCGCCGCCCTCGGAGGGCGCCGACGAGAAGGTGCGCAGCCTGCGCGAGCAGATCGAGCGGATGGGCGAGGTGAACGTCACCGCGGCCGAGGAGTACGCCGAGCTCTCCGAGCGGCACGGGTTCCTCACGACGCAGAAGACGGATCTCGAGGAGAGCGTCGCGAAGCTCCGCCAGGCGATCGCGCGCATCGACAGGACCTCGCGCGAGCGGTTCGAGCAGACCTTCCACATCGTCAACGAGAAGTTCCAGCAGGTCTTCCCGCGCCTCTTTCACGGGGGCAAGGCGACGCTGGTCCTCACGCCGCCCGAGACGCCCAACGGCGAGCCGGGCGTCGAGATCCTCGCGCAGCCGCCGGGCAAGAAGCTGCAGAGCGTCGGCCTGATGTCGGGCGGCGAGAAGGCGCTGACCGCCGTCTCGCTCATCTTCGCGATCTTCCTGATCAAGCCGACGCCGTTCTGCCTGCTCGACGAGGTCGACGCGCCCCTCGACGAGGCGAACGTCGGCCGGTACAACGACATGGTCCGGGAGATGAGCTCGCAGTCGCAGTTCATCCTCATCACGCACAACAAGCGGACGATGGAGATCGGCGACACGCTCTACGGCGTCACGATGGAGGAGCCGGGCGTGTCGAAGACCGTCTCGGTGAAGCTCTCCCGACGTGGAGACGCGGCGGCCGGCTGAAGCCAAAAGGCCCCCGACGCCTCGCAGCGAAGCACAGGGAGGCGTCATGGTGGCAGGCCGGGATCGACGAAAGGCCCCTCGCGTCACGTGCGGAGGACCTGCAAAGGTGTTCGCGGCCCGGACGCTCTCGGGCACCGTCAAGGACATTTCTGCGGGCGGAGCGTTCGTGCAACTGCCGCTCCCGATGCCGCCGGTCGGCTCCGAGCTGCAGCTCAAGTTCCAGCTCCCGGGCGACGCGCGCTGGTTCGAGGCGAACGCCGAGGTCCGCTTCCACGTGGCGTTGCCTCCGAGCGACGGCGGGCCGGGCATCGGGCTCAAATTCCTGCGGCTGGAGCGCGAGGCGGCGGAGGCGATCGAGGCGTTCGTCGGCGCGCACTGGACCGTGGAGACCGAGCCGCCGCCGCGCGGTCGGGAGTAGCGCGCGATGGCGCCGTTCGGGCCCGCGGGGCTGCCGGCGCCCCTCGCCGCGACGCTGGTCTACGCGGCGACGCTCGCGGTCGCCTTCGCCCGATCGATCGACCTGCGCCTCGCCGGTTCGTCTCGCGCGGTCGCGCCGACGCAGCGGGACGCGCTGCAGCTGGTCTGCCTCTTCGGGCTGGGCGGGGCGCTCGGGGCGGCCGGCGTGGCCTACCCGCACGCGCTGCTGCTCGCCGCCCTCGTCACGCTCGTGCTCGGCGTGTTGCGCCACGCGCTGGCTGCGAGCGGCGGGTGGATCGTGCCGGGGGTGGCGTCCGTGCTCGGGCTCCTGCTGGCGCTGGCGCCGCACCGCTTCGCGGCCGCGGTGGAGCCGATCTTCCGGCTCTTCGATCGCTGAGGGAGGTCCGGCGGCGCGTCTCGCGGCGCCCGGTCTTCGGACGCTCGATGACGACGAGGTGACGCGCTGACGTCGGGGCGCGCGAGGGGAGCGTCCGGACGGTTGTCCGGGCCCGGGGCCGTCGAGGGGCCGGAGGCGCGGGGACCGTGGGGTGGGACCGCGCCCGACTCCGGCCGGGGGACCCCGCCCGCCGCCGCAGTCCCCTGCTTGCTCAGACGCGCAGAGTGGCTTTTGGGAAGCTTCGCGGCCTCGGTAACCGACACGACTTCGCCGCAGGAGACTGCGGACGCCGGGCTTCCCCCGGCCTTCGCTGGGCGCTCTCTGTCCCACAAGCGGTGAGGTTCGCCCCATCTGGCGGAAGCCGGGCCTCCCCTGGCCTTCGCCGGGCGCCGCTTGTCCCACACGCGTCGAGGTTGCCCGTCCGGCGGGTGGCGCCACGGCGCCGCTCGGTGTCTGCGCGCAATCCGCGCACCCGGCCCGGCGACACGGTTGCAGGGTCGACCACGCCCTCGCATGATTCCCCGATGCGCGCGCGCTCGGCCGTCTCACTCCACCTCTCTGCCCTCTGCCCTCTGCCCTCTGCATCCCGCTCCTGCTGGCCCTCACCCCGCTCGTGGCGACCGCCGCCGAGTGGCCGGAGCTCGCCGCGCCCAGCACGCCGCAGGGCGGCGGAGAGAACGACGCCGCGCTGATCCTCGGCGTGGAGGACTACGCGTTCGTGGCGGACGTGCCCGGCGCGGCGCAGAACGCGGCGGACTGGTACCAGCACCTGACGCGGACGCGGAAGATCCCCGGCGCGCGGGTGAAGCTGCTGCGGGACGCGCAGGTGACGCGCGACTCGATGCTCGAGGCCGCCG
>CAYHCR010000245.1:0-6002 GCA_964354895.1 uncultured Myxococcales bacterium
CCGCGCCGGCGACGGCCGGGCAGCGCCGCCGCCGCGGGCAGGGGTGCGCCGCCCTCGAGGCCGGTGCCCGAGGTCGCGCCGCACCCGCAGCCGCCCTCGTTCGCCTTCGCCGGATCGTCACCGCCCGTCGGCGCTCCGCCGCTGCCGCCCGCGCCACCGTCGCCGCCGCCGCCCGCGCCGCTGCCACCCGCGCCACCGTCGCCACTGCCACCCGCGCCGGCCGCCCCGCCGCCCGTGCCACCGCCGCCGCCTGCGCCGCCGCCGCCCGACCCGCCGGCCCCGCCCGCAGGCGCCACCGCGATCGCGACGATCCGCACGTTGTCCGTGAGATCGGCCTCGCAGCCGAGCGCCGACGAGACGGTCGCCTCGATCGACAGCTCTGCCGGCGCGACCACCTCCGGCGCGACGCCGGCAAACGTGACCGTCACGCTCCCGCCTGCGGAGAGCTCGCCGAGCTCGCACGTGCCCTCGACGCACGCGCCCTGCGTCGATCTCGCGGTCCCAGCCCCGCCCTCCACCGCGAGCACGAGCCGCACGCCACGCCGGGCGTTGGCGCTGTCGTTGTGCACGACGTACGCGACCTCGAACGCCGCGCCCGCGTCGACGTCGGCCGGCGCGGTCGCAGAGAGCGCGAGGCTTCCGTCTTCGCTCGTCACGCCCGTCGTCGTCTCGAGGAGATCGAAGCGTCGCCCCTCGAGGTTCGTGTGGTGCAGCACCAGCAGGCGCTGGCCGCCGGCCGCCGGCGCGTGGACGACGAGGGGCTCGTCAGGGCCGAAGAACGGCGCGCCCTCGTGGCCGGCACGCGTCGCGTCGATCGCGAGCGCGGCCACGTCGATCGTCATCCAGCCCGTGCCGTCCGCGATCGTCGCGAAGGGACCGGACGCGACCGCGAACGTGAGCGTCGAGTCGAGCGCCGTGAGCTGCAGCGTGCGCAGCGGCAGCGCGAAGACGAGCACGCCGTTGTGGAAGGGCTGCGAGTCGAGCTCGTCCGGCGTCACCACGGAGGAGCGTCCGAGCCACTCGGACTCGCCCGTCAGGAGATCGATGTACTGCAGCGAAAGGACGTCGATGGGCTCCTCGAGCATGGAGCCCGCGAACGGCTCCCTCGTGAAGCTCTGCGGGAGGATGACCGCGTCCTCGACGCCGTCTCCGTCGCGATCGAGGAAGACGCCGAGCGCCGCCCAGCCAGTGCCCGCGGGCGTCGTCCACTGCCCGCCCGTCACGACGCCGACGTAGAGCGTCGCCTCCGCCGGCCCTGCGACCGAGGCGAGATCCGTCGTCACGCCGACCGCGAGCACGTCGTTGAGCGGCTCGACGGGATCGAGCGTCGCGGGATCCGCCTCGTAGAGCAGCTCGAACGCGGAGGTCACGGGCCGCGGATGGGCCGAGGGGCCTGCGAGCGGTACGAGCAGGCGCGGGTCCGCCGGATCGAGGTCGCAGCGGACGATCGGGCCGGCGGTGCGCTCGGCGCCCGCGCGCATGACCGCGTGGTACGGCAACCCGATCGACTCGGGCGATCCGGCGGCACGATCGACGAGCTGCACGATCCCTGCGGCCTCGACGAGCACGTGGCGGACCATGCCACCGTACACGAGCGCGGGCGTCGCGACGTCGGGCGGGACGTCGCCGAGCAGCGCCGGATCGAACGAGAGGCGCAGCGTCGCCGTCGCCTGCTGGCCGGGGGCGACCGTCAGCGTTGCAGGCACGAGCTCGAGCTGCACGCCCGGGAGCGCGCGATCGGGCGAGACCACCAGGTCGTACTCGACCGGCGCCCCACCGTGGTTCGTCACCACGAACGGCTGCTCACGGACCACGGGCGAGGCGGACACGATCGCGCCGAACGAGAGCGACACGGCGCCCTCGGGGAGCGCCGCGGCGGCGATCACCTGGTGCGCGAGCGCCGCGTCGACCTGCAGCCGGCCCGCGCCCGCCAGCGAGGCAGGGAGCCGCACACCGGAGAGGTTCTGCGTCGGCACGGCGGCGTTCATCAGGAGCGCCTTCACCTGCGCCGGCGCGAAGGACGGATGGACCTCGCGCGCGAGCGCCGCGGCGCCCGCGACGAAGGGCGACGAGAACGACGTGCCGCCCTGCCGGCGCCCCGCGCTGCCGGTCCCCGCGTCCGCCGAGTTCACCAGATAGCCGGGCGCGGCGAGATCGGGCTTGAGGCGGCTCCCGTCGACCGTCGGACCGCGGCCGCTCGAGAAGGCGATCCAGTCCGGCCCGAGCGTCAGCGGGTGGACGGCCGCGGCGTCGAGCGTGACGTTCACGGCGTCGCCGTGGAGGGCGAGGAGCGCCTCGAGCGCCGCACCGTCGAGCTTGCGGATTCCGCCGCCCGGGATCGCGCGCGGTGCGCCACCCGCCGCCCCGACCGCGACCGGATCATCGGACGCCGCGTTGTCGCTGATCACGATGGCGGTGGCGCCCGCGGCGATCGCCGCCGCGAACTTGTCGACGTACGTGCAGGTGCCGCGGCGGACCAGCAGGACGTTGCCCGCGACGTCGGCGGCGTTCGTGAGCGCAGAGCACGCGAGCGGAGGATCGGCGAACACGAGCCGGCCCGAGACGGCCCCGACGTCCGCGAGGCGAACGGAGACGACCGGATCGGCCTCCCGGAACGCGAACGAGGTGGCGGCGGCGGCGGGCGCGGTGACGGCGAGCGAGAGGTACTGGAGCGAGTCGTTCACCGTCGCGCCCACCGAGATCACCGCGGGATCGGCGCCCTGCGGCGACGCCGTGAAGAAGGCGCGGGCGTTGCCGGGCGGGTTGCCGGCGGAGGTGACGAGGACCGTGCCGGCCGCGACGAGGGCGCGGAAGGACTCGGCCTCCAGCGGCTCCTGCGGCCCCGAGCCGCCGCCGACGGAGAGGTTCACGACGTCGAGGCGATCGTCGAGCGCGCCGTCGCCGTCGGGATCGATCGCGACGTCGAGGCCCGGCAGGATCATCGTCGTCTCGCGGGCGCAGCCGAAGATCTTGATCGCGTACAGCATTGCGCCAGGCGCGACGCCCGGGGCGACGAGGAAGTCCGTCGGCTCGAAGCTCTGGCTCCACGGGCCGAGGAAGGGCGCGCCGTCCGCCCGCACGCCGCCGCCGGCCGCGACGCCCGCGACGGCCGTGCCGTGCGAGGTGCAGTCCTGCGGATCACCGTCCGGGACGGGCAGGGCGGCGTCGCCCTGGACCGGGTCGTAGAGATCGCCGACGAGATCGACGCCAGCGACGCGCGCCGTCGGGAACGATCCCGGCTCCACGATCGACGGATCGTTCGCCGGCGCGGCGAGGCCTGCGCCCCCGAAGTCGGCGTGGTCGTAGTCGAGGCCGGAGTCCACGATCCCGATCCGCAGCCCCTGCCCGAGCTGCGGCGCGGAGACGGTCCACGCGGCCGGCACGCCCATCCGCGGAAGGGCGCGCTCCGTCGAGGCCGTCGCGAGCGCCACGGGGCGCACGTCGCGCACGCCCGGGAGCGCGCGCAGCAGCGGCAGGTCGCGGGCCGGGAGCTGCACCTGGATCGCGTTGGCGACGCGGAGGATCCGGGCCAGCGGCCGCCAGCCCTTCGCCTCGAGCTGGACGCGCAGGCGCGCGTGCTCCCCCTCGAGCTCCGCGAGGCGGCGGCGCGAGCGCTCCTTGATCTCGTCCGGCGTGCGCTCGGCCGCGAGCCTCGCGACCTCGGCGACCGACGGCCCGGCCAACGAGGCCCAGACGATCACGGGTGCGCCAGCGCGATCCTCGCGGAGCGCGGCCGGCGCCGCTGCGACGCGTCCGGACGCCGGCGCCGACGGCGCGAGCTCGCCCCCGCACGCGCCGAGCAGCGCGAGCAGCCAAACGCCGCGTCCTGCCTGCTTCGAGATCGTCCCCATGTCGCCCCCGCGAGGAACGACGCACGGCCGTCCTGCAGCTCCTCGAGCGAGGGCTGCGGAGCGGGAGCCCCGTGGCTCCGCGCCCGTGGGCGGTGCGTCGTTCAGATGGAAGCGCTGGGCGTAATGGCCCGGGCGGCGTCGCGCATCGGGGGCGTCGCGGTGGCCGTGGGTCGAGCCGTCCGCCTACGCTGTCGCTGTCGCTGTCGCTGACGCCGTCGCCGTCGCCGTCGCTGACGCTGACGCCGTCGCCGTCGCGATCACGGCCGCATCTCGTACAGATCCCGCAGCGCGAACACCTTCTCCGTCCACACCCGCTCGCTCCGCGCCGGATCCGCCGCCGGCCGCCGGATCATCTTCAGGCAATGCTCCGCCTGCGCGACCGTCGTGCCCGGCTTGCCGTGCAGCTGCACGGCGAACCGCGAAAAATCCCGCACGAAGACGTCGAAGATCTGATCGACGACGTCGCCCTCGATCCCGTACGGCTCGACGTTCTCCAGCATCAGCTGCGCGTAGACGACGAGCGTGAAGAGCTCGCCGAGCGCCAGCAGGAAGTCGATGTCTTTGGTCTGCGCGCCGTCGGGCGTCGCCTCCACGAGCAGCGCCTTGAACGCGTCGAGCTGCTCGACGAAGAGCCGCACGTTCGGCTGCGAAAAGCGCGCGAAGACCGCCGCGTGATCGTGGAAGCGGATCTTCGAGAGCCCCCGCGTGGCGCCCTGATCAAACAAAAAGTCATCGTTCTTCGCGTCGCTCCGCGTCGGCACGACGGGCAGCTCGGCCGGCTGGAAGAGATAGCTCGGCATGAACTTCACGATGAGCGCGATGTTGACGTGCACCGTGCCCTCGAGCTTGGGAAGGCCGCGGATGTCTCTCGCGGCGCGATCAAAATAGGTGTCCTTCTCGAAGCCCTTCGCGGCGATGACGTCCCAGAAGTGGTTCACGACGTCTTCGCCCTGCGTCGTCACCTTCATCTTCACGACGGGGTTGTAGAGCAGGTAGCGGCGGTCGTCGGCCGTCGCCGAGCGCATGTAGTCCGCCGCCCGCAGCGCGACGAGCTTCATCGCGACGAGCCGCGCCCAGCCGTCGGTGAAGAGCGCCTTCGCGTGCGGGAAGTCCGTGACGGCGTGGCCGTAGAGCCGGCGGTGGGCGGCGTGGTGGAGCGACTCGTAGAGCGCGTGCGTGCAGATGCCGATCGAGCCCCAGCCGAGGTTGAATTTGCCGATGTTGACCGTGTTGAGCGCGGCGTTCCACGCCTCGTCGCCGCGCGAGAGCAGCTCGTCCTCGGAGACGGGGTAGTCCTTGAGCTCGTACTCGGCCACGAAGTTCTGCGCGTGGACGACGTTCTGGACGCAGGTGTAGCCCGGGCGCTTCGGATCGACGGCGAAGAAACAGTATTCGCCGGTGCCGGCGAACTTTCCGAAGGTCGAGACGATCGCGGCGAGGTTCCCGTTGCCGATGTAGTATTTGCGTCCGTTGGCGACGAAGCCGCCGCCCGGCGCAGGCGCGAGCGTCATCTCGGACGAGTAGAGGTCGGCGCCGTGGGCCTTCTCGGAGAGCCCGAAGGCGAAGATGCCGCCCTCTTCGAGCAGCTTCGCCGCGCGCTGCTTCTGGCGCTCGTTGTGGCTCATCCAGATGGGCCCCAGGCCCAGCACCGAGACCTGCCACGTGTACCAGTACGAGAGCCCGTAGAAGCCCAGGATCTCGCCGAATTCGCAGATCCGCCACGTGTCCCAGCGCGAGTCCTTGGCGCCGTAGCCCGCCGGCGTACACATCGTCGCGAAGATCTGCTCCCGCTCGACGAACGCGAGGAAGTCCGCGTACCAGGCCGCTGCGTGGCCGTCCTCGAGCAGGCGGCGCTTCCCGCGCTCCTCGAAGAACGCGATCGTCTTGCGCATCACGTCGCGCGAGCGCTCGTCAGGGTAGGGCCGCTCGTGGTGGTTCGGGTCGAGGAGGTGCTCGGGCGCGTCGTCGTGGAGGTTGTGGGCACCGTGCTGGTGCTGGTGCTGGTGCTGGTGCGGCTTGTCCGGCCGGTCGCGCTGCCGGTCGGCGAGGTGGCGACAGTTGTTGTGGTGGATGCTGTGCTTGCCGGGGTTGTGAGGTTGCTTGTGCAGTTGGCTGGCGTGGAGTTGGACGGCAGGGCCAGAAAGATGCCCG
>CAYHCR010000246.1:0-5995 GCA_964354895.1 uncultured Myxococcales bacterium
GGCGGCGGTCGAGAGGATCGACTGGGTCTGCAACCGGTTGTTCCCGGCGGCGCGCCGCGAAGGCGGCTTCGATCCGACGCTCGACGGCACGCTGGACGAGCCGCACCCCGAGTGGCGCGGCAAGCTCGACTGGCTCGGCGTGCAGTACTACTTCCGCACCGGCGTCACGAGCGAGCCGGGGATCGTGCCGCTGCTGGAGCTCACGCCGTGCTTTCAGGACTTCGACTTCGGCTCGTGCGTGCCGCCGCTGCACCCGAGCTTCCACGTCCCGACGATGGGCTACGAGCACGATCCCAACGGACTCTTCGTGGTGCTCTCGGACTTCGCGGCCCGCTGGCCCACGCTGCCGCTGCTCGTGACGGAGTCGGGCATCGCGACGACCTCCGGCCGGCGCCGCGCAGAGGTGATCGTCCGGGCGCTCGAGGCGATCGGGCGAGCGCAGGCGCAGGGGGCGGACGTGCGCGGGTACTTTCACTGGAGCCTCTACGACAACTTCGAGTGGGCGGAGGGCTTCGTGCCGCGGTTCGGGCTCTTCACGGTGGACTATGCGACGTACGAGCGGGTCCCCACGGAGGGCTCGGACACCTATGCCGGCATCGCGACCGCGCGGGCCGTCTCGCCGGCGCTGCTCGGCACGCACGGCGGGCGCGGCCCGCTCACTCCGGAGCCGTGACGTGATCCGCCCGATCGCCCTGCTGCTCCTGCTGCTGGTGGCCTGCGCCCGGGAGCTGGAGCTCCCGGAGGCGCCCACCCCGATCCCCGATGGTCCGCCGGCGCCGGCGCTGCTCGGCGCGCTCTCCGGCGACTACGAGCTCGAGGTCGCGCTCGAGTTCGACGGCGTCATGGTGCCGGCGCCGGCGGGCTGGCTGCGGCTGATGCACCTCGTCGATCCGCGCGGCGTCGACGCGGAGCGCGTGCTGGGCTACGGCCTGCTCGCCAACGCATTCGACCAGGTCGACGACGGCACCCTGAGCTGCGCGGCCTTCCTCGACGCCACCTATGACGGGCGGCGGCTCCAGGGGACGGCGCAGACCTTCACGTGCGAGGGGCTCGCGGGCGATCGCCTCCCGTTCGCCGCCCAGCCGGTCGCCGGGGTCGCGGGGCTCTCCTCGGACCTGCCGTATTTCGTCTGCCCCGACAGCCCTGCGCGCCCGCTGCGGGCCCGCCGCCGCTGCGTCTTCAACCCGTCGATCTCGGGCGTCTACCAGGGCACGGCGACCGACTGCGACGGCGTCTCGTTCTCCACGCAGCTCGCGCTGGGGTTCGCGGGCGCGGAGCTCGTCGGCTTCGGCCATCCGTGGTCGGAGTCGATCTACAGCGGTCGGTACGAGCCGTTCGACTTCGGCGGGACCCTGCAGATCGAGGAGCCCGCGACAGGGAGGCTCGAGTGCGCTGCGTTCACGCTCGTGCCCGACGGCGACGTCGTGCGGCTCTCGCTGCAGCGCTGGCCGGCGGCAGAGGAGCGGCTCGACGACGGGACGATCCTGCAGAGCTGTGCGGAGCGGCCCGAGGCGTGCGCGGGGCTGACGGTCGAGGCGACGCGGCTCGTGGCGGGTGACGAGGCGCCGTGCGAGGCGGCGGACTTCGCGCCCGCGCTCTGGGTCTATACCCAGCCGGCCCTCGAGGGGACCGAGCGCTACCTCGACGTCTTCGTCATCGACGGCAACGGCTCCGGCGGCGTGCTGCCGCCCTTCACGGCGCAGATCGTGCTGCAGCGGCCGAGCGACGGCGCCCACGCCGAGCAGGTGCAGGGCCCGGAGACGGTGACCGGGCGCTTCCGGCTCGGCGACGCGTGCGACGTCGACGCGACCAACTGGGAGCTCTTCGCGAGCGTCGGCGCCTTCGAGGGCGGCGAGCAGAGCGTCGCGCCGGTCATCTGCGTGGTCGACGCGCCGGCGGCCCGCAGCGGCGCGCGCGAGGGCGAGCCTTGCGTCGAGCCGTTCGCGACGGACGGCGTGCTGACGTGCATCCCGTACGACGACGGCGACCCGGCGGTGGAGGACCCGGCCGTCTGGAGCGTCTACTGCGAGACGAGCGCGTCGTGCAGCTCTGCTGGACAGCTCTGCCTGGCGGCGATCGGCTTCCCGGTCTGCGTGCCCAACGGCTGCGGGATCAGCTCGCTCGGCGGGCCGGACGACAACGGCGCGCCGCTCGGCCCCTGCGACGCCGCGCGCGGGCAACTCGGGCCGGAGGGACCGGTCGAGGCGGGCCGGTGCCTCGGCGGCGAGGAGGGCGCGATGTGCTTCCTGGGCGGGGAGCTGCCGTTCGGCGCCGCGTGCAAGGCGGACGCCCCGCGGCGCACCAGCGAGCTCTGCGTCGACGGCGCGTTCTGCGTGGCGGATCCGCCGGCGCGGGCGCGTCCCTGCCGCTGCGACGCCGACTGCGGCGGCGAAGCCGTGCCGTCTGCGTGCAGCGCTGCGCGCGGCGTGTGTGAGCCGCTCGGCCGCTGCCTCGAGCTGTGCGACGCGGGGAGCGCGCCCGTCGAGCCCGGCTCCTTCGGCGACTGCGAGACGGCCGGAACGAGCTGTCACGCGACCGATGGCGGACTCGTCGGCGCGCACGCGCTGGGGCTCTGCTGGTGAACCACCGACCGCTGACGCTCCTCCGGGCGCTCACCTTTGCGGACGGGACGCCGCTCGCCGCCGCCAGCGGGCTCGTCGGATGCGGCGGCTTCCTGCACGTCGTCGCGGACGATCGGCTCGAGCTCGCGTCGCTCCGGATCGAGGTGGCCGACGCGACGCTCGGGACGACGAGGCTCTTCCCGGGCGTGCTCCCCTCGGCGCCGAAGGAGCGCAAGCGCCTGAAGCCGGATCTGGAGCTGCTGCTGCGCCTCCCGCTCGGACCGCATGGCGCGCTGCTCGCGCTCGGCTCCGGCTCGACGCACGCGCGCGATCGAGGGGCGCTCGTGCCGCTCGCCGCGGACGGCGCGATCGCCGGCGCCGCGCAGCTCGTCGACGCGACGCCGCTCTACGCCGCGCTGCGCGCCCGGCTCTCGTCCCTCAACCTCGAGGGCGGCGCGGTGCTCGGGGATCGCCTCGTGCTGCTGCACCGAGGCAACGGCGCCGGCGCGACGCCCGCGTGGATCGAGCTGCCGCTGCCCGAGGTCCTCCGAGCGCTCGCGGCCGGCAGCCCCCTCGGCCCCGGCGCAGGGCTGCAGGTGGAGCCGGTCTCGTCGCTGGGCTCGATCGACGGCGTGCCGTGGGGCTTCACCGACGCCACGCCGCTGCCGGGCGGCGCGCTGCTGTTCTCGGTCGCGGCCGAGGCGAGCGCGACGACCTACGACGACGGCCGCTGCGCCGGCGTCGGCCTCGGGATGCGGCGCCCGGGCGAGCCGCCGCGGCTGCTCGCGACGCTGCAGTCGCCCGCGAAGGTGGAGGGGCTCCATGCGACGTTGCGCGCGAACGGCGACGTCGAGCTCTGGCTCGTGACCGACGCGGACGATCCCGCGTCGCCGGCCGCGCTGCTGCACGACGTCCTGCCGGCGGCGCTGCTCACGTAGCGCGACGGTCGTCCCTCGACGCCGCGGTCGGTCCCTCTACGGCGCCGCGCGGACGGCAGACCACGCGCCCGGCACGCCCCGCTCGTCGAGCGCGCGGGCGCGGACGAACGTGGCGCCGCGCGGGACCTCGGCGGTCTCGGGCGTCAGGGCGCCGCCCGCCCGCGCGCCGACGAGGAAGTCGGGATCGAGCGCGCCGGCGAGCTCATATCGAGCGGCGCCGGAGACCGCGCCGAGCCCGAGCTTCGCGAGCCCCGTCGCCGCCGGCATCGGCGGGAGCCGGGCCGGCATGGGCAGCCGGCGAGCGAGGCGGACCGTGCCGTCGCGCTCGACGACATAGGCGTCCCCCACCGCGATCGTCGTGCCAGCAAACGTCGTCTCGCCCTGGTGCGCCACGACGACGAGCCCGCCGTTGCGGTGAAAGAGCTCCGCCGTGCCTCCGGTCGTCAGCACGCCGAGCCTCGTGCGCAGCGACGCGCCGCGGACGAGCGCCTCGCCCGCCTGGAGCTCAAACGCGGTCGGACCGGCGATGCTGCCCTCCGCGCCCGGTCGCAGCTCGACGTGGCCACCCCGCACGAACGCGACGACGACGCGGCCGCCCGGCCCGACGCGCACCGGCGCGCCGACGTCGAGCGGCGAGCCCGCCGCCATCAGCGCCGCCGAACCCTCCGCGAGCCCGATGAACGCGGCCGCCGCAGAGCTGCCCGTCCGGATCGCGAGCTCGAGCGGCGGCCCCGACGCGAGCCCCACGAGGCTGACGCGGGCGCTCGGCAGGCCGCCGGAGACGAGCGCGAGCTTCACGGAGGTCGCGCGGGAGAGGCCGTCGAGCTTCGTCGCCGGATCATGCGCGGCGGAGACCGTGACGCCCTGCAGATCGGGCTTCGCCGCGAGCGCCGCGCCGATCGCCTCGAGGCAACGCGCCTGCGACTCGGAGAGCAGCGACCCCGTGAAGCGTTGCGCCTCCGGAGGGAGCTGCACGCCGCCGTCGAAGCGCAGCTTCAGGGTGCGGCAGGCGGCCGGCGGCGCGGAGGCGGCGAGCGCCGCCGAGAGCAGCAAGATCGCAGGGGTCACGAGCGGCCTCCGGGGGCCAGGAACGAGGGGCAACCGCGCGTCGCGTTGTCACCGGCCGAGAGCGGGCAGGCATCCTGCGCGTCGGGCACGCCGTCGACGTCGTTGTCGGTGTCGGGGCAGCCGTCGTCGTCCTGGAAGCCGTCCGGATCCTCCGGCTCGGCCTTGCAGAGGTCGATCGAGTCCGGCACGCCGTCGCGATCGGGATCGCCGCCGGCGCCGAGGCTGCCGCGGAGCTCCGCGAAGGGATCGGCCGCGTCGGGGCAGCCATCCCGATCGGCGTCAGTCCCGCCGGCGTTCGTCTCCGGGCAGCGGTCCGCGACGTCCACGAGGCCGTCGCCGTCATCGTCCGGATCGAGGCAACCGTCGTCGTCCGCGACGCCGTCGAGATCCTCCGTCCCCGCCGCGCAACGTGGCGCCTCGGGCGCGCCGGCGTCCGCGTTCGTCCAGGCGACGCCCGCGAGCAGCCGCACGCCCGGCGCCCCGACGCCTGCGGTCAGGCCTGCGCCACCGCCGAGCGTCAGCTCGAGGCCGCCGCCCGGAGAGAGCACCGCCGCGGCGAGCGCCTCGAGCGGCGTGGTGTTCGTCTCTGCGATCGCCGCGACGCGGGTGGCGCCGGCGACCTCCCCGCGCACGCCCAGCCAGCTCGCCACCGCGAGCCGCGCCCCGAGCCCGAAGAGCAGCTCGTCGGAGACCGGAAGTCCGTAGAAGTCCTCGCGATCCTCGCGGGCGCGGAAGCCCAGCTCGAGCCCCATGCGGCCGTCGCGGCCGACCGGCAGCCCGAGCCCCAGCTTCGGCACGAACGTCGCGTGCGGCTCGCCGAGGAAATCCTGGCCGCCGCTCACGGGCGCCGTCGCCGCGGCGGAGAGCGCGAGCGCGAGCCCGTCGGCCTCGGCCCGCAGCCAGCGGAAGCGGACCTGCAGCGCGGGGTCGGACAGTCCTGCGCCCGCGAGGCTCTCCGACGCCGGGCGCGCCAGAAAACCTTCGCCGCCGAGCTGCGCGGACTGCGACAGCACGACCGGCACCACCAGCCCGAGCTCGAGCCGCTCGAGCACGCCCCACGCCGCCGTCACGTCGAGCGAGAGCCGGTCGTCGACGATCTGGCCGACGAGCGCGCCGTCCGCGTCGTAGAGGCCGAGCGAGCCCTTCGACCAATTCCCGAGCACGCCGAAGCGCAGCCCGTCCGCCGGGAGCGTCTCGGCGCCGGCGACGGAGAGCCCCGTGCCGCTCGGCGCGGCGTGGAAGCGCTCGACGTCGAGCGGGCCCTCCCGCGGCGCGGCCGAGACCGGGGCCGCCGCGAGGAGCGCGGGGAGCAGCAGCAGGCACTTCGACGAAGTCGAGCGGCGCGTCACGAGCGAACCCTCCGGCGCGTAAGCCAGCCGGCCAGCGCCACGAGCCCGAGCGACGCGGCGTCGAAGCGCGGGTGGAGGA
>CAYHCR010000247.1:0-5978 GCA_964354895.1 uncultured Myxococcales bacterium
TTCTCCCTTCGAGCCTGGGCTCCATCACTCGATCCAGCCCTGCTGCCGCAATCTAGGACCGGGAGAGGAGCGGCAGCCGGCACCTCGGACAAGGAGCCTCCAGCAGGCGGGAGAGTGGGGAGCGCGATCAGGATAGCCGCAATCGCCGGCGTGGCAACGATTCATCTACAGTGCCGACATGGTGCGGCAGCGGGTGGGGCGTGCGGACGAGCTCGTCGCGGGCGGGGCGCTCAAGTGTACGGTGCAGCTCGGCGGGCGGGCTCGGGCCGCGTTCGTCGTGCGGGCACGCAGCGGCGTTCACGCGTACCTGAACCAGTGCCTCCATCGTGAGATCGAGCTCGATCTCGGCACGGGGCGCTTCTTCGACCTGACGGGCGATCGCCTGCTCTGCCGGGCCCACGGCGCGACCTACGAGCCGGCGACCGGCGCCTGCGCGGGCGGGCTCTGCCCGAAGGGCGCAACGCTGCATGCGTTGCGGATCGTCGAGGAGCAGGGCGAGCTCTTCCTGGAGCTCGACGATCCCTGACGAGCGCTCCGGAGCTCCCACCGCCCGCTGCTTCAGCGGCGGCGACGCGCCTCGCCAGCGAGGGCGCGCGCGATGCGACGGACGGCCTCGAGATCGGCGCGCGTGAGCTTGAGCTCGGCGAGCTCGGCACCGAGCTTGTGCGCCGCCGAGGTCGCCGAGGCGTCCTCCTCCGCAGAGAGAAGAGCCGCCGGATCGATCTCAAGCGCGGCCGCGAGCGCCTCAAGCGCCTCGAGCGACGGCGTCCGCTCGCCTCGCTCGATCATCGAGACCATCGCGTTGGAGAGCGAGGCACGGCGCGCGAGTTCGGGCTGGGACCAGCCCCGCTCGGAGCGCTGCTCGCGAACGCGCTCTGCGATGCGAGCCGACAGGTCCCGGAGCTTGCCGATCACGACGCGCCTCCCCCAGCAGGGAGCCCGACCCTTATCCGAGCGGCGGTGCCTCCGCAACGCGGTGCGCGCGCCTGCGGGGTTGACGTTCCGGGCCGCGTGCTTCGATCATCCGGCCCGGAGGAGCTCATGGCGGGACGGAAGAGGGTGGCGGAGGTGGTCCCGCTGCACGAATTGCTCGAATCGCTCGCGGCGCGCATCGGCGAGGAGGTCGGTCGGACGATCGCGGCCGAGCTCGCGCGACCGCCTTCGCGCCCACCTGCTGCGCCAGCCGCGAAGGTCTGCAGCAAGCCCGGCTGCGGGAAGAAGCTCGCGGCGAAGGGGCTCTGCAAAGGCCACTACAACCTGATGCTCTACCATCGGCGACGCGCAGCGGAGGCGGCCGGCGCCGCGCCGTCCCGACGGCCCGTACGGCCTTGACGGTCCTCGGTCCGTGCCCGATCTGCGGCGGTGCTGCGCGGGCGCGCGCGGAGAACCCGGCGGCGCCCTTCTGCTCGCCTCGCTGCCGCACGATCGACCTCGGGAAGTGGCTGCTGGAGAGCTATCGAATCCCGACCGCGGTCTCCTCGGACGAGGACGAAGACGGCGGGGGCGGCGAAATGCCCGAGCCCGAGTGAGCTTCGTCGATCTCCACTGCCACCTCCTCCCGGCGATCGACGACGGCGCGAAGAGCGAGGCCGACGCGCTCGCGATGGCGCGGGCGCTCGTCGCGCTCGGCTACGACGCCGTCGCGCCGTCGCCGCACGCCAAGCCCGACTACCCGGACGCCGCGCGCTGCTCGACGGCTCGAGCAGCTCTGCAGGAGCTGTTTCGATCGGAGGGCATCGCGCTCGCGCTCCACGCGAACGCTGAGAATGTGCTGACGCCCGACCTGCTCGCCGAGGCGCCGGACGCGCGCCGCCCGATCGGCGGCGGTCCGTGGTTGCTCGCCGAGGCGCCCTACTTCGCGCTCCTTCCGCAGCTCGGCGAGCTGCTCTTCCGCCTCGCGCTCAAGGGCGTGAAGGTCGTGATCGCGCACCCGGAGCGCTGCCTCGAGTTTCACCGGCCGGGCCGGGCAGCGGAGGCGGTCCGGTCCGGGGCGCTGCTGCAGCTGGATCTCGGCGCCCTGACCGATCGATACGGCCCGGTCGCAAAGCGGCTCGCGCGCCAGTTCCTCGACGACGGGCTGTATGCGCTCGCCGCGAGTGACCTCCACGGTCCGCATGAGGCGGAGAGGTGGGTCGGCGCGTCGATCCGCGAGCTGCAGCGCCGCGCCGGCGACGACGTGGCACGCTGCCTCCTCGACGAGAACCCGCGACGGATCCTCGCAGGGCGCGCGCTCGAGGGCGCGTGAAGGCAGGTCGCCGGAGCTCCGCGGGACGCGCCCTCCAGCTCGCGCTCTCGCTCGCGATCTCCGCGGGCCTCGTGGCGTGGACGCTCCGCGGCCAGGACCTCGACGCGGCGTTCGGCGCGGTGCGGGCGGTCCACGCGGGACCGGTGGCGCTCTATCTCATCGTGCAGCTCTGCATCCTTCTGGTCCGCATCCTGCGATGGGGCCTCGTCATCCGCCCGCTCGTCGAGGTCGACTGGGGCCGCGTGGCGCGGGCGTTCATCGTCGGAACGATGGCGGTGATCGTGCTGCCGCTCCGCCTCGGCGAGTTCGCGAGGCCGTTGTTGCTCGCCGGTCGCCGCGCCGATCCGGACGACGCGGCCCGGGGCTTCGCCACGCTGGTGATGGAGCGCGTGGCCGACGGGCTCGCGGTCGTCGGGCTCATGGCCGGGGCGCTCGCGCTCGCCGACGCGCCCCTCGAAGCGGGGCCTCGCGTCGAAGCGGCGCGGGCCGCCGCTGGCGTGGTCGGCGTGATCTTCGGCGGCGGGCTCGTCGCGCTGATCCTGCTCGCGACGCTCCGGCAGCGCGCGCTCGCGCTCGTCGATGCGACGCTGGGCCGGGTCTCGGGGCGCGCGGCCACCTTCGTGCGCGCGCGCCTGCACGCCTTCCTGGACGCGCTCGCGGCCTCCCCCGGGCTCCTGCGGACGACGCTCGCGATCGCCGGCACAGCTTTCTACTGGGCGCTCAACGCGTGGTCCCTGCAGCTGCTCGCGGCCGCGTTCGGGGTCGAACTCACGGCTGCGCAGGCGGCGGCCGTCCTCGGCGTTACGGTGGTCGCGGTGATGGTGCCGGCGGGGCCGGGGATGGTCGGCACGTTCCCCGCGGGTGTGGTGCTCGGCGTCTCGCTCTTCGTGCCGGGAGCGGGGGACGACGGCCGGTCCTTCGCGTTCGCGCACGCGATGTGGATCCTGCAGTTCGGTCTGCAGGTGGGCGCGGGGCTGATCGCGTTGGCAGCGGGGGGCGAAGAGGACCTCACGCCCGCCGAACTCTGGCGGAGGCTGCGCGCCAGGACGTGAGGCTTGGGTCGGTGCTGCGGCGGGCCCGGGGAGACGGTGGCGGCCCCGGGCCCGACCGGCGCTACTCCTCGACGCCGAGCGCCGCGCGGGCGCGCGTGACGGCGTCGGCCATCTCGGCGAGGACGGCGTCGTCGAGCAGCTCTTCGAGCTCGCGGGCAAGGCGGGTGAGGCGTTCTTCGCGGCGATCCATGGACTCCTCCGGGGGCAGCATTGCGGGTCAGGCGTTGCGGGTCAGGCCGCGGGTCGCGACGGCGACTCGCGGAGATTGGTCAGCTCGTCGGCGAGTCGCTCACCCGGCGCACGCCGCACGCCGAACGCAGACAACGGGCGCTCGAGCGGGAAGGGCGCGGAGGCCACGGCGCGATCGAGGCGCTCGGGCTGATCGGTCGGGCAGGCGAAGGCGAGCACGTCAGAACTCCTCGTCGAGGAACCGGAGGATCGCCTCGCGCAGGCCCGCGGCCGGCGCATCGTCGAGCCGCGGGTCGAGCGCGCGGAGCTCGAAGCCCTCGTCGATCGCGAGCTCGAGGAACAAGTCGTCGGTCGTCTCTTCTGCCTGCAGCGGCAGGGGAGGGGGCGGGACGTTCCGCTGGATCGGCTGCTGCATTTCGGGGCTCCTCGCAGGTCGCGCTCGAGAGCGGGTGTGCGAGAGCGGTACCGCGGCCCTGCGGGGGCGGCCAGCTTGCGCGCTGTGGAAAACGCCGCTGCGCCTTGACACCCCGAGGCTGGATCTCTATGTTCCGCGGCCGTTTCGGCTGGGTAGCTCAAGGGTAGAGCACTGGTCTCATAAGCCGGGTGTTGGTGGTTCAAATCCACCCTCAGCCACCATGACGTCGCAGCAGCACCATGACGGCGCAGCAGGTCGTCGCAGATGGTTCGATCGGACGCCTCGCGGAGCATCGCGGGGCGTCTTTTTGTCGGTCGGGTCGGATGTCAGACCCCCGCGGTACAACGCGGGGATGGCGGATTCGACGCAGCGACTCACTCGCCTCGGGATGTGGACGACGCCCGGCGTCGGCGCCGCGGCGCTCCGCGTGGTGCTCGGGCTTGAGGCCCCTCCCCGACCGCTCATCGCGTCGGAGCTTGAGAGGGCGACCGCGGCCCTCTCGGGCGCGGAGGAGCGAGGGCGTCGTGCCGAAGCAGCGGCGGCCCGGCTGCGAGCGCGCTGGATCGTCCGGGGGGACGACGATTGGCCCAAGGCGCTCGACGCGCTGGGCTGGCCGCTCGAGGCGCTCTGCGTGCGCGGCTCGTTGCCGGGTCGCGCCGTCGCGATCGTCGGAGCGCGGGCCTGCGACGCCGAGGCGCGGGGGTTTGCTCGGGGTCTCGGGCGCCGCTTGGCGGAGGCTGGCCGCACGGTGCTCTCCGGCGGAGCGATCGGGATCGACGCAGCTGCGCACCGCGGCGCGCTCGAGGCACGGGGCCGGACGGTCGCCATCCTCGGCTCCGGCCTGGCGCGGCTCTCGCCTCCCGGCCACCGCGGCCTGTTCGCCGCGTTGCTCGGCCAGGGCGGCGGCCTCCTCTCGGAATTCGCGTTGGAGGAGTCCGCGTGGCCGCGGAATTTCCCCCGAAGAAATCGGCTCGTCGCGGCCCTCGCGGAGGCGACGATCGTCGTTCGTGCAGAGGCCGCGAGCGGCACGCTCCACACCGCGTCGGCGGCGCGGGCCCTCGGGCGGCCGCTGCTCGTCCGTGTCGGAGGAGGCGAGGGGTGCGAGGCGCTGATCCGGCAGGGCGCGACACCGGTCCGGACGGTGGACGACGTCCTCATCGCGCTTGGTCTCCGTGGGCCGAACCCGCTCGCCGCCGGGGCACCGACCGTGCTCGGGGCCCTCGCGGAGCCGCTCGATCTGGCCTCGCTCGCTGCGCGCCTCGGCCGAGACGAGGCGTCGGTCGCGATGGAGCTCGCGTCCCTGCTGGCAGCCGGACGCGTCCGAAGCTGTGGCGCCGGGAGGTTCGTGCGATGAACTTCGACGCGGCGCGGGTCCTCGTGGTCGTCGAGTCGGAGGGGACCGCCCGCGCGTGGGGGGCCTCGCTACGTCCGGGCGATCGGGTGATCCACACCGGTGGTCACGTCCTCCAGCTCGCCGCAGGTCCGGTCTCGCTCGCCCGGTGGCCGCCACCACGGGTCGCAGTGCCGGGCCGCGGCGCGACGCTGCAGCGGCTTCGTCGGATCGCCCGCGAGGTCGACGCCGTGGCGATCGCGACCGACGCCGACCGTGAGGGCGAGCGGATCGCGGCCGACGTCGTCGAGGCGATCCGCCCCGGCACACCCTTCGGGCGAATCGTGCTGCCGGCGCCCTCGACCTCCGCACTGGAGGCCGCGCTCCGCGGGGTGCGGCCGATCGCGCAGTCCCGCTCCGACGCGGCGCTCGTACGCGCGGTGTTCGACGCAGCCCTCGCACAACGCCTGCGACCCCGGTTCGGTGCCGACACCCTCGGCAGGGTCCAGGCCGCGGCGCTCGGTGCGCTCGTAGCCGCCGTCGCGTCAGAGGAGGTCGCGACCTACGTCGTCCGGCTTCAGGTCGCAGGTTTGCCGGCGTTCCGAATCGGCGCGAACGGCGCGCCGGAGACGTTCGACGGACCTGCGGCGGCCGCGCTCGCCGCCGCCGCACCGCACAGCCTCCTGCTGCTCTCGATGGAACGGGCGTCGCCACCACCTCCACCGCCACTGACGACGGCGGCGCTCG
>CAYHCR010000248.1:0-5975 GCA_964354895.1 uncultured Myxococcales bacterium
ATCCGGCCCTATGCGTGGGGCGCGTTGTGGTTCATCGGCGACGGCCCGCCCGGCGACACGCTCCGGCAGGTCGTGCGCGGCACCCGGCGACTGATCGGCCTGCTGCCGACGGGGCTCGGGCCGACGGGCGACACGCCGCAGACGACCCTGTTCTGGAGCATCCGCTGCGATCAGGTCGAGGCGTGGAGGGACGCGGGGCTCGCTGCGTGGAAGCAGGAGGTGTGCGAGTGCGCGCCGGAGGCAGCCCCGCTGCTCGCGCAGATCGTCTCGACCGAGCAGGTGCTCCACTCGAGCTATCTGGACGTCGTGATGCGGCCCTGGAACACCGATCGGGTCGTCTACCTCGGGGACGCCGCCCACGCGATGAGCCCGCAGCTCGGGCAGGGCGCGAACCTCGCGCTCGTGGACGCGTGGGTGCTGGCGTCGTGCCTCGCGCCGCCGCGACCGCTGCCGGACTCCCTCAACGCCTACAGCCGCGAGCGCGCGGCCTCGCTCGCGTACTACCAGCTCGCCACGCGCTGGCTGACGCCCTTCTTCCAGTCGGACCTCACGCCGCTCGGCTGGCTGCGCGACGTGGGGATGGGGCTGCTCTGCCGGCTGCCGTGGGTGCGCGGCCAGATGGTGCGCTCGATGTGTGGTGTGTCGCAGGGGCCCCACCGGTCGGCGCTGGCCCTGCCGGGTGGGCTCCTGCGGCTCCCGCCTCCCGGGGCGGGCCCGCCGCGCGGCTGAGGCCCGGTCGTCGCGCGAGGTCTCGACGATGTGTCAGGGGGTCGGCGGCGCGAGCTCGGCGGCGAGCGCCGCGGCCCTCGAACGCACCACCGCCGCCTCGGCCTCCTGCGCGAGCGCCCGCAGCGCGGCGTGGCCGGCGGGCTGCCCGAGCCGGGCGAGCGCCTCCGCCTCGTGCAGCCGGACCCACTCGTCCTCGTTGGCCGCCGACAGCGCCGCGACGAGCGCAGGGATCGACGCCGGATCCCTCCGCTGCACGAGCGCCGCCGCGGCCCGCTCCCGCACCGTCGTCGACGGGTCGTGCAGCTGTGCGAGCAGCGCGTCGAGCCCCCCGGCGTCCGGCGCCTCGGCCTCGGCCTCGGCCGGCGCATGCCCGGCGTCGTGCGCGTGTTCGTCGTGCGCGTCGCTGCCGAGGGTATGGGCGAAGGGCGAGAGCAGCGCGGCGCGCACCCCGACGCCGAGCCCCAGGAGGACGAGCCCCGACACCGCGAGCGTCACGAGCCGCCGCAGCGGCGCGAGGGAGCCACGGACCGACACAAATACGCCGGAGGCGACGAGCAGCGCCGCGTAGACGCAGATGATCGAGGGCGCCGGCGGCCAGTCCGTGACGTCCGAGAGCAACAGCCCCCCCGCGGCCGCGATCGCGCTCGAGGCCCAGCCGATGAGCAGCCGAGTTCGGAGCCGATCGGCGAAGAGCGCGCCCGTCACCGCCGGCGCGATCAGCAGACAGAAGACCAGCAGCACGCCCGCGATGTTGACGGAGATCGTGATGACGAACGCGAACGTCACGTAGAAGAGGAAGTCCCAGACGCGGACGCGCAGGCCGCGCGCCGCGGCCCCCTCGGGATCGCGCGAGACGAGCAGGAACTTGTCCCGCAGCACCCAGTGGATCGCGCCGATCGCGGCATACAGGAGCGCGGCGTTGCCGATCTGCCGCGGCGTCACGACGAGGATGCTGCCCGCCATCACGTCGCGGAGGTGCTCGGCGCCGTGCGGGTTCTCCGCCGACAGGACGATCGATCCCGCCGAGGCGATCGCGAAGGCGAGGCCGATGATCGCCTCCTGCGGGACGCGCTCCCCTCTGGTCCGCGTGATCGAGAAGACCCACGCCCCGGCGATCGCGAAGAGCAGCGAGAGCACGAACGTCGGGGTGTCGGCGCTCTCGAAGCCATACAGAAACGCGACCGTGCTCCCGAGCGCGGCGATCTGGGCCAGCGCCAGATCCACGAAGAGCACCTTGCGGGTGATCACGTGGAGGCCCAGGTACGTGTGGATCGCGATCAGCAGCAGCAGCGCGACGAGCGGGAGGACGAACCACGGCAGCGTGTCGGTCACGGCCGGACCGCCCACGCCTGCACGAGCAGGTCGGTCGAGACGTCGAAGAAGGAGCGGTAGTCGTCCGCGCCCTTCACGCCGCCGACGAGCAGCGGCAGCACGATGACCCTCGCGCCGCTCTTCTCGGCGACGAGCGCCGCGAGCTTCTGGTCGTAGAAGCCGTGCGTGCCGATCACGGTGACGCCCTCCCCGCGCAGCTGCTGGATGAGCGCCGCGAGGTGCGAAGGCCCGGGCGGGATGCCGGCCCGCAGCTCCACGTAGTTCACCGCCTGCAGCTCGAAGCGGGCCAGGAAGTACGAGTAGCTGCGGTGATACATCACCAGCTTCCGGCCCCGCAGCGGGGCGAGCTTGCCGAGCCACCCGCCGAGCGCCCCCTCGAGCCCCTGCGCCTGCAGGAACGTATGCAGCTCTCCGGCGCGGGCGAGGCGGTCGAGCTTGGCGCCGCCGACCTGCTCGACCAGCGCCGGGCCGAAGAGCGCGTCGTCGATCGAACGGGCGAACGCCTTGCGACGCTGCTCGAAGTAGGCGGCGCCATCGGGCGAGGCGCGCGAGAGGGCCGCGGCGATCGTCTGCGCGACGAGCTTGCCGTTGAGCGGATCGGCCAGATAGTGGGGGTTCCCGAGCGGGTGGACGTCGCCGTCGGCGCGGGAGAGCGCGCCCGTCGGGAGCTCGAGCAGCGGGATCCCGATCGAACAGTCGACGTAGCCGGGGCCGCCGGGCGCGATCTTCGGGTTGCGCGCGCCCTCGAGCAGCGGCGCGGCCCAGCCGATCTCCAGCTCGAGCCCGTTGAGCAGGAAGAGGTCCGCGTCGCGCAGCTTGACGACGAAGCTCGGCTTGGGATCGACGAAGTGCGGATCCTGCACGCCGCTGGCGATGGCGGTCGCGGTGATCCTGTCTCCGCCGATCGCCTCGGCGATCCGGGCGAGATCCGGCAGGGTGGCGACGACGAGCAGCGGCGCGGCGGCGGCCGGGCGCGCGGCGAGGAGGAGGGTGGCTGCGCAGAGCGCGCCGACGACGAAGGTCTTCATGGGTCTCTCCAGAGGTTAGAAGCGGTGCGCACCGTGCGCGCCATACATGATCTCGGCCTGCAGGAAGACGGTGTGACCGTCGTCGGGCAGGTAGGTGGCGCGATCCCAGTTGTATTGGAGGCGCAGCTTGCTGAACTCGCTCGGCAGATACGTGACGATGCCGGAGAGCCGCGTGCGGGGCGCGCGCAGCGGATCGTCGTCGAGCGCGTACGAGGAGCCGTCGGCGCGCTGAAACCTCGAGGCCTCGCCCCGCGCCCGCTCGACGCGCGCCCCCACGATCCATGGCCTCGAGACGGCCCAGAGGAGCTGCGAGTAGAGCCCCCAGTCGTCGAGCCGCTCGCTCCGGGGCGCGTCGACGCCGGCCGCCTCACCCGGCCCCGCGTGGTAGCGGCGCAGCATCGCCTCGCTCTGCCACGAGACGAACGTCCAGCCGCTGTCTGCGTCCAGCGGCCTCCACTTGGCGAAGAGGTCGGCGCCGTAGACCTCCGTCCGGGCCCCTTCGCCCGTCGCGTTGGGGCCGGCGAGCGCCGAGAGGCCCGGCACGAACGTCACCTCGTCGCCGGCGTCGAACGACGTCCGCAGGCGCGCCAGATAGAGCAGCTCTGCCGGGGTCTCGACCGGGCGCTCGCCGAGCGTCCGACCGGCGATCTCCTCCCCCGGCGCCGCGCGGAAGCTCACCGCCGTCTCGCCGATCCCGTTCTGCACGCTGCCGACGAGCTCCGCGAAGAACGGCAGCGGCGTGAGCCAGGAGAGCTGCAACCCGGGGTTTCGCAGGCCGTCAGGGCCGAAGAAGCGGCCGTTCACGATCGGCTGATCGGCGAAGTCCCACGAGTGCGGGTGCTGCCCGTTGAGGCGGCCGAAGGCGTTGTTGAACTGGCCGCCCTTGAGCTCGAGCCCGCCGGGGAGCGCGAGCGTCGTGAGGTAGGCCTCCTCGAGCTCGACGACGGACGCGCCGTCCTCGCCGATCAGCAGCACGATGTTGGTGTTTCCCTTCAGGTACGGATCGACGACGCCCGAGAGCGAGAGCTCGACGTTCTGGACGGTGATCCCACGGTGCTTCGGATCGTGTCCGCCGAGCTCCACCTGACGCAGCGCCTCCTCCGGGAGGCTCGACCAGCCGAGCGCGGGCGCGATGATGACCGCGAGATCGAGGAGCTTGAGGGCGCCGGCCGCGGCGATCGGCGGGGGCGCGGGCGGCGGCGTCGCGTCGGGCACAGCGCCGAGCTCGCGGGCGAGCTCCTCTTCGAGCGCGCGGCGCTCGGCGTCGGGAGTGGGGGGGAGCGGAGCGGTCGGGTCGTCGGCCGTGACGACGCCGCCCAGCAGGAGCAGGGGGGCGAGGATCGGGAACATGGAGGGAAGCTCTGCAGCCCGATAGACGGGCCGCGATCAGAGGCGGGGCAGGGCGCACGACGCCCGCGAAGGCGCCGATCGACCGGGAGGCGGGACGCCGCGCTCAGACCGGAGGAGAGCCCTTGGGCGCCAGGCGCAGGATCGCAGCTCCATGCCGGGGCAGCGCGCTCCGGCCGGGCGTGATCGGCGCTCGCTCGAGGCTCGCGAGGCGCGGCAGGGTCGCCAGCGTCGGACCCGCGAGCTGCTCCTTGCGGAGCTGCGCGAAGAGGCAGGCCTCGTCGCCGTGATCGGTGCTCGTGCGTTCCTGCAGGGCCAGATCCGCGGCTGGATTCGCGGCCGGCGCCTCGGCCGCGGCCACGGGTTCGCCCGCGGCGTGCTCGAGGCCGTGCTGGCTGCACTCCCGGTGCGGCACGAGCAGCAGGTGGCCCGCGGCGCCGAGCTGGCCAGAGAGCGCGAGCAGCGCCGTCGCCAGCAGCGCGAGGCCGTGGCTGCGTCGAGCGTGCGGGGCTGGCTGCGGGCGGGACAACGTGACCTGCCTTCCATCCCGACCGTCCCACGGAGCCGGTGCGAGGCGCAACGGGTCGACGCCTGCCGGAGGAGATTGCCGGGGCGTGCTCCACGGCGACGCTTGACGGCGTGCTCCCGGCGCGAAAACCTCCGCGGATCATGGCCCTCCGGATCGAGCTCACCCGCGTCGGGGCGCGGGGCGCGCCGCTGCCCCTCCCCGCGTACGCCACCGAACACGCCGCCGGGCTCGATCTGCGGGCCGACGTCGACGTGGAGCTCGCGCCGGGCGCGCGGGCGCTGGTGCCGACCGGACTCGCGCTCGCGCTGCCGCCCGGCTTCGAAGGGCAGGTCCGGCCGCGCTCGGGCCTCGCGCTCAAGCATGGGATCACGCTGCTGAATTCGCCCGGCACGATCGACGCCGACTACCGCGGCGAGCTCGGCGTCATCCTCGTGAACCTCGGGGCAGAGACCGTGCGGCTCGGACGCGGGGAGCGGGTCGCGCAGCTCGTCGTCGCGGCGGTGGCGCAGGCGGAACTTTTCGAGGTCGATCGGCTGACCGAGACGGGGCGCGGCGACGGCGGTTTCGGGCACACCGGGCGGACCTGACGGGAGGTCGGCCCATGCTGCGCAAACGTGCGTCGTGCTTGAGGATCCCGTTGGCCGCGTGGTACGGATAGGAATCCATGCTCTGCTACCGCTGCGGCTCCCACGTGTCGGACGGAAGCGAGTCCTGCACGACGTGCGGCCAGAAGTTCGCCGCGGGGATGCGGGGCACGCCGACCGGCACGTTCTCGCGCCGCAAGCTCGCCCAGGTGGAGGGCGCGCCCTACAAGGTCGGCGACGTCGTCTCGGAGCGTTACGAGATCAAGGACGTCGTCGGCCAGGGCCCCGTCGGTGTCGTCTACCGGGCGCTCGATCGCGAGGTCGACGTCGAGGTCGCGATCAAGGTCGTCTCGCCGCGCCTGCCCCAGACGCCGGTAGTTCGGTAGACCTTCTAGATGGGGATCCGATCCGCCAAGAAGCCACCTC
>CAYHCR010000249.1:0-4104 GCA_964354895.1 uncultured Myxococcales bacterium
CTTGTAGACCATCCGGACCGTCAAGGTGTGCCGGCCCGGCACGATGCGTCCGTTGAAGATCTCGAACTCCTCGCGCCCCGCGAGATCGCCCTCGACGTCGACCTTCGTGTAGATCGGCGCGCCATCGAGCTGGTACGAGATCGACTCGAGCTCGAACGAGCCGCCCATCTCGTTGCGGTGGAAGATGATCGCCTTGGCGCCGGAGAGCAGCTCGCCGCCCATCACCTTCTCGTTGAGCAGCAGCAGGCGCGCCTTCGTCCGGAAGATGCGCTCCTTCAGGTCGTTGACCTGCTCCTCGAGCCCCTTCACACGGAGGCCGAACTGCTCGTCGGCCGTCGAGCCACCGGCCGGGGATCCAGGCGCGCCGACGGCAGCAGGCACACCGGCAGCAGGCGCACCGGCAGCAGGTGCACCGGCAGCAGGCGCGACCGGGGCGACGACAGGCTTGGCTGGCGCAGCGGCCGCGGGCGAGGCAGCGCCAGCGACGGAGGACTCTTCGGCGAGCGCGAACAGCGGCGCTGCAGCCAGCGCGACGGCGATCAGGACGGACACTCGCATGGACTTCAGCTTCCCTTCTCCTGCCCCCGCATCACGGCCCGTGGGCACGTCTCGTCCGATCCACGCAGACCCGGACCAACGGGCCGAAGGCCCCGCGCCGCGCCCGAGCGCCCTCGTCGTCAGCTGCCCTTCTTGAGCTCGGTCAGCACGAGCTTCGCGACCGCCTTGAGCGTGTCGAAGACGCCCACGCCCGTCGGCGCGACCGCGTTGTACTCGGGCACGCGCTTCGGGTTCAGCTGCGCGGTGAGCTCTTCGACGGTCGCGACGTTCGGCAGATCCCGCTTGTTGTACTGGATGACGAACGGGAGCTTGTCGAGGTTGTAGCCCTGCTCCGCAAGGTTCACGCGGAGGTTCTCCATCGACTCGATGTTCGCCTCCATGCGCTCGATCTGGGAGTCGGCGACGAAGATCACGCCGTCCACGCCCTTGAGGATGAGCTTGCGCGAGGCGTCGTAGAAGACCTGCCCCGGCACCGTGTAGAGGTGGAAGCGGGTCTTGAAGCCGCGGATCTCGCCGAGCGACAACGGCAGGAAGTCGAAGAAGAGCGTCCGCTCCGTCTCCGTCGCGAGCGAGATCATCTTCCCCTTCGCCTCGGGGTTGGTCTTTGCGTAGATATACTGCAGGTTCGTCGTCTTCCCGCAGAGACCGGGACCGTAATAGACGAGCTTGCAGTTGATCTCGCGGGACGAGTAGTTGATGAACGACACGGAGGGATCCTCGCGCTCGCAGGCAGGGTGGGTGCCAGGGCCGCTGACGCTGCTTCGGCCCGCCGAAACGGGCCGCCTTTACTCGCTGAACAGGTTGTCGATGTCGTCGTCGGTGATCTCGGCGAACGGGCTGCCAGCGCCCGGTGCCTCGACCTTCTTCAGCAGCTCTTCGAAGATCTTCGTCAACTCCCCGGACGCCTTCTTCACGCGAAGCTGCACCAGACCCAGCGAGGTCTTCGCGTCGAAGATGACGACCAGGATCACGCGGCTCGCGACCGTGCAGATGAAGAGGTTGTCTTTCTCTCCCTGCAGGAACTGGGTCGCGAACTCCTTCTCGCTGATCAGCTTCGCAAGCCCGCCCGTCGCCGCGATGTTGCCCGCGGTGAGCGACGCCGGCGAGGTCGTGTCGAGGTTGTCGGTCGAGCCACAGCTCGCGACGAGCTGACCGTTCTTGTCGACGAGGAAGACCACCTTGGCGTTCGCCTCCTTCGTCAGGCGATCGCACACCACGGTGATCTGGTTGAACTCCTCCTCGTACATCACCATGTGCGGGTTCATCAGGCCGCTCGCTCCTTCGCGCCGCGCGTTCCGCTGGGACGGTCGCGCTCCCGCGCCACCGCCTCGCGGCTCTACCGTTCTACCGATCGTGCGTCCTGCTGGTAGGCCCGGGAGCAGACACCCCCGCCCGGGCCGGCAAGGTCTAGCAGAGTCCGCACCGGCCCGTAAAGCGCGCAGCGATGCACCGAGCGTGGAATTGCGCGGACTTGGGCGAATGGGCCAGCGACGTCAGTAGCCGCGGGCCCGCGCGGTCGTCGTGAGCAGCGCGAGGTTGCCCTCGACGTAGCGCCGGAAGGAGTCGGCCGGAAAGCCCATCGCGCGCACGATCCGCTCGACGGTCGCCTCGACGCCCGCGGTCGGATCGCGCTTCAACTCCAGCGCGATCTTCAGCAGCGCGACGGCGTACATCGGGTCATGCGCGGGCGCTTCGGTCGTCGCGATGGCAGAGCGGACCTTCGACATGAGACCCCCCGGAGTCGTGTCGGAAGCCGTGACGGTACGTGGCACTACGTGCAGGGTCAACGGCACGCCTGTGGAGATCCCGGCCTCGCTTGGCAGCGCCGGGCGCGGGTGCTTTCATGCGCCGCCCTGCCCCGCCCGGAGCTGCCTTGGATCGACCGCGCTACATCGTGATCGAGGGACCGATCGGCGTCGGCAAGTCGACGCTGACGCGCATCCTCTCCCAGCGGTTCAGCGCGCGGACGGTCTTCGAGATCGTCGAGGAGAACCCGTTCCTCTCGCAGTTCTACGGCGACCGCGACAAGTACGCGTTCCAGACGCAGATCTTCTTCCTGCTCTCGCGCTTCAAGCAGCAGGGCGAGCTCGGCCAGGAGGACCTCTTCTCCGGCGGCACCGTCAGCGACTATCTCTTTGCGAAGGATCGGATCTTCGCGACGCTCACGCTGACCGACGCGGAGCTGGCGCTGTACGACCGCATCTTCCAGATCCTCCTGCCGCGGATCCCGAAGCCGGACCTCGTGATCTATCTGCAGGCCCGGATGGACGTGCTGCTCGGCCGCATCAAGAAGCGGGCGCGGCCGTTCGAGAAGGACTTCGACGCCGACTACCTCTCGCGGCTCTGCTCCGCCTACAACGACTACTTCTTCCACTACGACGAGACGCCGCTGCTGGTGATCAACACCTCGGACATCGACGTCGTCGACAACCCCGAGGATCTCGAGCAGCTGCTCGGCGTGATCCGCCGCCACAAGAAGGGCGTGACGCACTACATCCCGCGCGGCTCGTCGACGCAGGCCTGACCGGAGCACCCGACGCAGCGGGATGGCGGACACCTCTGCGGATCCGACCGACGACTCCCGCAGCGGCGGCCCACCCGCACGACCCCGAAGAAGGAGGTCTACCTTGGCCAAGGTGACCATCCACACGCTGCGAGAGAAGAAGGAGCGTCGCGAGAAGATCACGATGCTCACCTGCTACGACGCGACGTTCGCCGCCCTTCTCGACGGCTCGGGCGTCGACGTGCTGCTCGTCGGCGACTCGCTCGGCATGGTGATCCAGGGCCAAGCCTCGACGCTGCCGGTGACGATGGACGACATCGTCTATCACCTGCGGGCGGTCACTCGCCGGACGAAGCAGGCGCATGTGGTCGGCGACATGCCGTTCGGCAGCTACCAGTGCGCGGTGGACGACGCGGTGGCGAACGCGATCCGGCTCGTCGCGGAGGGCGGCGCGGAGAGCGTGAAGCTCGAGGGCGGCGCGGACTACGCCGACGTCATCGGGAAGATCGTGCGGGCCGGCGTGCCGGTCATGGGCCACATCGGGCTCACGCCGCAGTCGGTGCACAAGATGGGCGGCTACGTCGTGCAGGGCCGCGACGAGGAGAAGGGCAAGCGGCTCGTGCAGGACGCCCTCGCGCTGCAGGAGGCGGGCTGCAGCTCGATCGTGCTCGAGGGGATCCCGCTCGAGCTCGCGCAGACGATCACCGAGCAGCTGCGCATCCCGACGATCGGCATCGGCGCGGGCGTGCACTGCGACGGCCAGGTGCTCGTGATCTACGACCTGCTCGGCATGGATCCGGGCTTCTCGCCCAAATTCGTGAAGCGCTACGCAAACCTGCACGAGACGATCGGCCAGGCGGTGGGCACGTACCTGGCCGAGGTGAAGAGCGGCGCTTTCCCGGCGGAGGCGCAGAGCTTCCGGACGAAGAAGGGCTCCGCCGCGCCGCCGGCCGAACCGAGCGGGCTCTACGGCGGGACCGCGAAGGAGTAACCGGCGGCGCTGACGCTGACGCGGGCGCCGACGCCGGCGCTGACGCTGACGC
>CAYHCR010000249.1:4204-5975 GCA_964354895.1 uncultured Myxococcales bacterium
TAACCGGCGGCGCTGACGCTGACGCGGGCGCCGACGCCGGCGCTGACGCTGACGCCGACGCGGTCATCCCAGCGCGATCGGCACGATGGGCCGGCTCGAGAGCCGGTGGAAACGCCAGGCGAGCGTGATCCCCACGACGGTCAGCCCCGCGCAGAGCCCCCACCAGAGCCCCGCGACGCTCCCCTCGCCCCGCAGCCCGAGCCACGCGGCGACCGGCAGCCCGATCGCCCAGTGGCCCGCGACGTTCGCCAGGAAGCTGAACCGCGTGTCGCCGGCGCCGCGCAGGACGCCGGCGCCGACCGCCTGCAGCCCGTCCGAGAGCTGAAAGACCGCGGCGACCGCGAGCAGCGGGACGGCCGCGGCGACGACGGAGGGCTCGTCGGAGAGCAGCCGCGCGATCGGCCCCGGCACGAGCCGGAAGAGCAGCGCGCTGGCCGTCATCACGGACATGCCGAGGCCGAGCGCCGTGAACCCTGCGCGCCGCGCGCCCGCGAGATCGCCCGCGCCGACGAAGAGGCCGACGCGCGTCGAGGCCGCGGCGCCGACGCCGAGCGCGGCGGTGAAGGAGAGGCTCGCCGCAGTGAGCGCCACGTTGTGCGCGGCGAGCGGCTGGTCGCCGAGGCGGCCGGCGAGCAGGCCGACGAGCGCGAAGATGCCGACCTCCGCGCTCATCTGCAGGCCGATCGGCAGGCCGACGCGCACGGCGAGGCGCAGCTCCGGCGGGTTCGGGCGACGCGAGCCGCCGTCCGAGCGCGGGACGCCGAGCGACGGCGCGAGGAGCACGACCTGGGCGATCGTGACGAGCACGCTCGCGAGCGCGGCGCCCGCGGCGCCCATCGGGGGCACGACCCGCAGGGGACCGGCCCATGCGGGAAGGTCTGCGCCGCCGAAGACGAAGAGCGCCGCGAGCGCGCCGTTGAGGAGGTTCCCGAGCACCATCGCGACGACGAGGGGGCGCGTGCGTCCCGCGGCCTGCAGCCAGGCGCGCATCGAGGTCAGGAGCAGGTGTGCAGGCAACCCGAGCGAGCGGACCGCGAGATAGCCGCCCGCCTCGCGCGCGACCTCCGGCGTGACGCCCGCGTGCGCCAGCAGCGGCGAGAGGCCGACGCCGAGCGCCCCGAGCGCGACGCCGACGGCGAGCGAGAGCCACGCGCCCTGCCAGAGCAGCCCGCTCGCGCGCCGCGCCTCGCCCGCGCCGAGCGCCTGCGCGATCAGCGGATCGAGCGCGAGCACGATCCCGACGCCGAAGATCGAGAGGAACATGTAGGCGCCGGCCGCGAGCCCCGAGCCGCCGAGCGCGGCAGCGCCGACGCGGCCGAAGACCGCCACGTCGACGACGCTCATCAGCTGCATGCCCGCGTGCACCGCGGCGAGGGGCGCTGCGAGCTTGACGAGCTGGCGGAGCTCGGTGGCGATCGGGTGCGGCAGACCTTCCTCCTCTTGCGGCGCCGGTCGACCCGCGCGCACGGGATCGGCGGCCTCGGCGTCCGGATCGGCGACGCGTGTGCCGGCCGAGCGACGCGAGCGAGCCCCGCCGAGACGACGCCCCTGCTGCGCCACAGCTGCGCCGACCTACTACCTTCCGAGCCTCGAGCGCAGCACGAACTGCCGGACGCAGGCGTCGGCGAAGGGGCGCGACGCCCACGACAACGCGCTCGCGGCGGCGATCGCGCGCGCCGCGCACGCAGGCCGGAGGTGCCGTGCGGAGGCGTCGGCCCGTCCGGGCGCCGCGACCTCGGGAAGGCGCCTGGTGCTGGCGTGTTACAGGCAC
>CAYHCR010000250.1:0-5967 GCA_964354895.1 uncultured Myxococcales bacterium
AGGGGTCGGCCGCCGCGCTCGGGGGCGGGACCGGTGGGTGCCCGGCGGGGATGGCGTTCGTGGCGGGCGGGAGCTACGTGCTCGGGGACCGGAAGGACGCGGCGACGGTGGCTGGGTTCTGTCTGGACCTGACGGAGGTGACGGTCGATGCGTACGCGAAGCATGCGGTGGCTCCGACGACGGTGAACTGGGCGGGACTTTCGGAGGCGGACCGAACGAAGGGGAGCGCGTTTTGCAACGGGAACCGGGCGGACCGGCAGGACCACCCGGTGAACTGCGTCGACTGGAACCAGGCGGACGCGTATTGCAGGGCGGTCGGGAAGCGGTCGGCGACCGAGGAGGAGTGGGAGTGGGCGGCGCGGGGCGGGGAGAAGGGGACGGTCTATCCGTGGGGAGACAGCGCGCCGGCGAACCGGGCGTGTTGGGACGGCGAGGGGAACGACCTCGGGAAAGGAAACCGTCACAGTACAAGCACGGTTGGTTCCTACCCATCCGGGGACGGACCCGGCGGTCTTCACGACCTGTCGGGGAATGTATGGGAGTGGACGAGCACACCGAATCGCACGGGCCGGGTGCTTCGCGGCGGCGGTTGGGCCAGCGGCGATCCGTCGGGGCTTCGCGCGGCGCTCCGCGTCGCGAACGAGGTCGGCAGCCGCAGCAGCGACCTCGGCTTCCGTTGCGCCAGGACTCCCTGACGTTTCGCAGCGAGTCCGGGGGCGCAGCCGCCGGCGACGCACCACCGCACCCCGCGGCCGCCGCCCGCAGCGAGCCCGCGGTCCTCGCCGTCCGCATGGAGGACCTGACGCTCCGGGTCATCGAGCGCGCCGCGAAGATGCCGCGCGAACACAAGTTCACGCTCAGGGACAAGCACAGCGACCCTATGAGCGTCACGCATGTATCGCCGCGCCGCCGTTGGCCCGGGTAGCGCCCAGCGAGGGCCGGGGGAGGCCCGGCCGCCACTCCACGATCGCCCGCCCGCCGTACGAACCTCTTCCCCCTGATGCCGGCCCCGCTCACGATCCCTCGGCCGTCCCCTGCTTCCTCTGGGACGAGCCGATGACGGTCGCGCAACTGCGCGAGCGATCCTCGCGAACAAGCGCCGCGCGCTGCGCTCGCGCTCGGAGCTGCGGGATCTCGTCGACGTCCGCGCGCTCGAGGCGAGTGGCCTCTCGCTCGCAATGGCGCTCGACGGCGCGCGGCGCGAAGACGGCGGCCCGACCACCGGACAGCGCTGCCGGGTGATCTCGCAGCGCACGATCGGCGACGACGCCCTCCTCCCCGGCGGCGGGAGCCAGCGCGTCGGAGCGGTGAGGCCGCCTCGTCAGAACCCGATGCGTCGCATCACGAAGCGCGGCAGCCGACGGATGACACACATGACCAGCGCCCAGGGCGCCGGCGTGTAGAGCATGGGCCTCCGGCGATCCATCGCGCGGATCACCTCGCGCGCGACCTGCTCCGGCTCGCCCGCGAAAGGCGGGGGCTTGAGCCCGTCGGTCATGCCCGTCTTCACGAAGCCGGGCTTCACGCAGAGCACCGAGAGCCCGGCGGCGTGGAACTTGTGGTCGAGCGCCTCCAGATACGCCGAGAGGCCCGCCTTGCTGGCGCCGTAGATCGCGACGGGCTTGCGGCCGCGGTCCCCCGCGACGGACGAGAAGACCACGAGCCGGCCGCCGCCTCGCGCGAGGAGGCGTTTGCGGGCCTCTTCGCAGAAGACGACTGTATGAGCGAAGTTCACCGTGACGAGCCGGCGCGTGAGCTCGGGGTCCGCCTCCAGCGCCTCCTGCGTCGCGAAGAGCGCGGCCGTGACGATCACCGCGTCGAAGCCGGGCAGGGCGCGCTCCGATGCGTCGAGCGCCGTCGGGAAGCTGTGCGTGTCTTCCAGATCGCACCGCGCCGTGCCGACCGCCTCGCCGCGCAGGTGGCGCGCCTGCAGATCGGCCGCGCTCTTCTGCAGCTCCGCGGGATCGTGGCCCAGCAGAAAGAGCGAGTCGCCCCGCGCCGCGAGCTGTCGCGCGATCGCGCGGCCCATGCCGGAGGTGGCGCCGAGCAGCACGACCTTCATGGCCGCTCCCCGAAGAGCCGCACCGACTGTGCGCTGCGGAGCTTTCCCTCCGGATCCCACCTGCGCTTCGCAGCCAGAAACGCCGGCAGCCGCGGCTCCATCGCGCGGAAGTGCTCCGGCCGCGTGAAGGAGTCCTTCGTCAGATAGATGCGTCCACCGACCTCGATCACGAACTCATTGAGCGAATCGACGATCTTCTGGAGGCCGGGCGTCACCGCCATGTCCACGGCGATCGAGGTGCCCTCGAGCGGGAAGGAGAGCAGCCCCTTGCCCTCCGGCCCGCAGTCCTTGATCACGCAGAGCGGGGAGGCGCCGCCGAGCTTCGTGAGTCGCTCCATGAACGCCCGCACGCCCGCCGCGCCCGCCGCGCGCGGGATGACGCACTGGTACTGCGTGAAGCCGCGGGGGCCGTAGGCGCGGTTCCAGTTCCGGATCGCGTCGAGCGGATAGAAGAAGGGATCCGGCGGCACGATCGAGGTCTGCTGCCTGCGGAAGTGGCGCCAGTAATAGAGCGTATTGAACGCGCTCGCGGTGAGCGGGTTGAGCGCCAGGTTCGGCAGCTCGAACGGAAAAGGGATCGGCCGCGGCTCGCGCAGGCGTCGCGCGCCCGCCTCTTCCCTGGTGGCCCACCGCCCCGCCATCAGGATCCCGCGCCCCATCGAGCGGCCACGGGAGAGGCAGTCGATCCAGCCCATCGTCATCGGGAAGCGCGGCGCGGCCTCTGCGAGCGCAGCCAGAAACTCGTCCAATCCCCCGACGCGCCGGCTCTCCATGTGGACGAACGAGGACGGGATGCGGCGCAGCTGGACCTCGACCTCCAGGATGTGCCCGAGCAGGCCCATGCCGCCCACGCAGGCCCAGAAGAGCTCGGGCTCCTCTGCCGGCGAGCAGCGCACGACGCGGTCGTCGGCCAGGCGCACGACGAGCTCGCGCACGTGTGCGCCGAAGCAGCCCTCCACGTGGTGGTTCTTGCCGTGGACGTCGCTGGCGACCATGCCGCCGAGCGTGACGAACTTCGTGCCGGGCGTGACGGGCGAGAAGAACCCGCGCGGCAGGAAGAGTCGGTTGAGCTCGGCGAGCGGAAAGCCCGCCTCGGCGCGCAGCACGCCCGTCTCTTCGGAGAAGGCGAGGACGCGGTCGGCCAGCCGCGTGCCGATCACCCGATCGGTCGCTGCGGCCGGGAGCGAAGAGTCGCCGTAGGAGCGGCCAAGGCCGCGGGTCAGCGCGGCGCCGCGCGTGGCGGCGGTGAGCTCGCAGGAGAGCAGCTCGCGGCCCGGGGTGGGGAGGCGGCCCCAGGCTGCGATCGTCGGGCCGGTCATCGGGAGCGCTGGGGCGGCGGGGGCTGGCTGGCGCATGGGGGGCCCTGCGGCATTGGTGCTCCAGGAGAAGGGCGGCAAGCTAGCACGCAGGCGCGCCGCGCTGACGACGGCCGTCGTCGGCGTCGTCCGGCGCGCCTGCGCTACGCTGCGGGGCCGTCGTGAAGCCGGGGCCGGGATCCGCGTCGAGGGACCGTCCAACCAACCTGCGTCGCCGCCGGGCGATGCACCACCCAAGGAGTCGCTGATGTCGAGGAGCTGGGGCCGCGTCGTCGGGATCGTCGCGCTGATGGCAGGGATCGGGATCGCCGCGCCGGCGAGCGCCGGCGACACCTGCAAAGAGGTCACGATCAAGGTCACGAACAAGCTCAAGGTGAAGGTCCTGGTCCAGGACATCAGCTGGTACGACTTCGACAAGGAGAAGTGGCGCGACCCGATCGAGCTCAAGAATGAGATCAAGGTCGTCGAGCCCGGCGAGTCGCGGACGTACCTCAAGAACCTCAACGGCGTGAAGAAGGACAAGACCAAGGTCAAGGTCGAATACAAGAAGCGCAAGGACGCGGTCATCGACACCTGGGAGGGCGACTACAAGGTCGTCGGCCAGCCGCACCCGTGCAAGGACAACGAGATCAACGAGCTCGTGATCGAATAGCCTCGCCGGCCTCTCCTCGGAGCCGCCCATGTCCACCCGCCTGCTGCTCGTCGCCGCGCTCACCCTGGCGTCGTGCAGCGCGGCGGCGTGCAGCGCGGCCGAGGGCGGATCGGAGCCACCTCCGGACGGTGGGGGCGGCTCCGCCGGCGGCTGCAGCGCTTGCCGGGCTGATGAGACGTGCATCGACGGCGCCTGCGTGGCGCCGCCCGTCGAGCGGTGCCGGGTCGAGGCCGATCCGCGCTGCGAAGGCGGGACGCTCTGCGCCGTCGCGCTCGAGGTGCTCTGCCCCGGCGACGCCTGCCTGCCGGAGACCGTGTGTCGCGCGCCGGTCGGAGAACGCGGCGGGGGCTACGGCTGCGCGACGAGCGAGGAGTGCCGCGCGGGGGCCTGCGTCGAGGGGCTCTGCGTGCAGCTCTGCATCTCCGACGAAGACTGCGACACGCTCGACTGTCTTGCGCTGGCGCTGCCGCGGGGCGGTGAGGTGCGCAGCTGCACGCCCACGGACGGCTCCGGCGCGCGCGATCCCACGCGGCCCCGCTGCGGCGGGGACACCGACTGCGCGGAAGGACAGGTGTGCCGGCGCGCGATCGGGGACCCGTTCGACCCGGCGAGCCTGGCGTTCTGCGCGCCATTCGACGAGGTGCGCGCTCCCGCGCGGGCGTGGTGCGCCATCGCAGGCAGCCCGCGCCAGCCGACGGAGACGGGGACCCCGGAGGCGCTCGCCGCAGACGCGACCTGCCAGCACGGCGACTGCCTGATGACCTGCGGCGTCAGCGGGATCGGATTCTGCAACGAGCCGCGCTGCGTCCCACCCTGCGAGCGCGACGCCGACTGCCCGGCTCGTGAGGTCTGCGCAGTGCTTCCCTCTTCGATCACGCCGCACGCGCGGCCCTACTACACCTGCCAGCCGCCGCCCCGCGGGTGCTTCTCGGAGCGCGACTGCTGTCCCTCGGCCGACGAGGCCGGCTGCCTCATGACATGGGAGGTCGAGCGGACGCACTGCGCGCCCGCCCTCTTTCAGGGGCGCTTCGTCACCACCTGCGCGTTCCCGGAGGGGCGCAGCGCGCCCGGACAGGGTTGCGCCTTGGACGCCGACTGCGGCAGCGGGCTCTGCCTGCCCGACGCACCCGGCGGCGTTCCGGCCTGCGCCTTCGTCTGCGACGAGGTCGCGCCGGAGACGGCGTGTGGAGAGGCGACGGGCGTCGTCGGCGCCCGCTGCGGCAGCGCGGAACGGACGCTCGAGGGCGCGACGTTCTCCGTGCCCGTCTGCCTCGCGCCGTAGACGAAGGGGTGTTGCGCCGAGCGGGGGCGCGTGCGACGAGGCGCCATGCGCGCGCTTCGATTCACCGCTACGGCGGCCAAAGGCACCGAAGGACTGCTCCGCGAGGAGCTCAAGGAGATCGGCCTCTCGCGCGTGAAGGCCGACCGCGGGGGCGTGCACTTCTACGGCGCGCTCGAGGCCGGGATGCGCGCCTGCCTGCACTCGCGGATCGCGCAGCGGGTGCTCGTCGAGCTCGTCACGGCGCCGACGCCCAACGCCGCGGCGCTCTACGAGCTGGTCGCCGCGCTGCCGTGGGAGGAGCACCTCACCACCAAGTCGACCTTCGCCGTCGACGTCACGGGCCGCCATCCCTCGTTCCCGGACGGGCGCTTCCCGGCGCTCAAGACGAAGGACGCGATCGCCGATCGCCTGACGCAGAAGCTCGGCAGCCGCCCCGACGTGAACCGCGAGCGGCCCGACGTGCTGATCGTCGTGCATCTGGGCAAGGACGGGACGACGATCTCGATCGATCTCGCGGGCGAGCCGCTGCACAAGCGCGGCTGGCGGACCGAGGCGGACGAGGCGCCGCTCAAGGAGACGCTGGCTGCCGCCGTGCTCGCGCTCTCCGGCTGGGACGCCACCCGGCCGTTCTGCGATCCCTTCTGCGGCTCCGCGG